>CAJYIL010000089.1 GCA_913774795.1 Pseudobdellovibrionaceae bacterium | reverse complement strand
TGTTTACGGATGGCCCCGATGCCGGCGTATAAGACGTCGTGAGCGAGTAAAGACCCTCACAACAGTTTGGGCCCTCATCCGCTGAGTAGTCGTAAGCACACGTGAGGACACCCTCGACGGTGGCTGTCCCATCGAACTTGCTCAACGATTGAATGATCAATCGAGCCGAACACTCGCATCTCGTGGAGCGCGCGCGAAAGCCAAAGAGTGGGGTCTTTCGTTTCGCTCGGCGTACACCCCAGGGCGCATCGAAGAATTTGAAAAAGCGAAGGCTGGTAAGACCGGCACCGTCGGTGCCGTCGCCCTCGACTTAAAAGGTCGCTTGGCCGCCGCGACCTCGACCGGTGGCCGAGGAATGGAGTGGCCCGACCGAGTCTCTGATACCCCGACGGTGGCCGGTAACTACGCCAACAAGTTGGTTGGCGTCAGCGCGACCGGCACCGGAGAAGAAATCGTCGACTTCGCTCTTTGCGCAAAAGTCGCCACACGCGTTGAAGACGGATTAAGTGTGGCGGCCGCGATGAAAAAATCTTTCGCCGAAGCTCGCAAACGCAAATACCACTTTGGTGCCATCGCTCTTGGGCGAGATGGCCGATTCTCCGCACTCACCACAACACCATTTATGCTTTGGGCAGCACAGACCGTCGATGAACTCACCATCAGCCTCTGATTTCAAAAATGATCTCTCCCGGAGATTGGGGTTCATCGATGCGTACTCGCTCGTCGTCGGTTGCATTATCGGGACCGGAGTTTTTCTAAAGGCGGCGGTTGTTTCAAATCTCGTTAGCCACCCATATTGGGTGCTCCTCACTCTCGTCGTCGGCGGCTGTCTTTCGCTAGCAGGTGCACTGACGTACGCCGAGCTCGGCATTTTGTTTCCGAAAGCCGGAGGAGAATATGCGTACTTGAGAGAGGGCTACGGCGACTTAACCGCCTTTCTCTACGGTTGGCAGAGATTCTGGATCGGCAGTCCGGGATCGATCGCGGCTTACGCCGTCGGGGCGGCAACCTTCGCTTCGCCTCTTTTTGATGTTAGCAAAGTCGGGGGCGTGAGCGGTCTCGCGGCCATCCTCATCGTCATCTTCACGATGATCAATTGCTTAAAGGTCTCGTTCGGCGGCCACGTTCAATCCGTCATGACGGCACTCAAGCTGATTCTCATCGTGTTCATTGCCGGCGGCATTTTTCTTTTCTCTGACTCCGGAACATTCCAGCATCTTCATCCTGAAACATCTTCGGCCTGGCCGGGCTTTCGACTTTTCGGTGCCGGCCTTCTCGCCATGCTGTGGGCCTTCGATGGCTGGAACAACATGCCGATGGTCGCCGGCGAAATTAAAGATCCATCGCGCAACGTTCCTCGCGCCCTTGCGTTTGGCGTCTTAAGCGTCATCGTCGTCTACGGTCTTGCGCATCTTTCTTACTTCTACGCACTCCCGTTCTCAGAAGTTTTGACCGCCAATTCAAAACTTCATCCGACCGCGCTGCCCGTCGCCACAAAAGCCGCCGAAACTTTCTTGGGCTCGTCAGGCTTTTTAATTCTTGCGGGTGCGTTTGTTCTATCGGCGCTCGGAGCGATGAATGGCTCCGTTCTCTCGTCGGCGAGAGTGCCTTATGCCATGGCTCGAGACGGAGTCTTTTTTCGATTCTTGGGCTGGCTTCACCCACGTACGCAAACGCCAGTGGCCGCGCTTCTTGTGCAAGCCGTGCTCGCCTGCTTGATGGCATTCTCCGGTACGTTCGATCAACTCACCGATTACGTCGTATTCGCGTCCTGGATTTTCTATGCATTGGTCGCGGCCTCAGTTTTCATTCTGCGGCGTCGCTTACCGAGCGCCGATCGCCCTTACAAAACCATCGGCTACCCGATCGTGCCGGCCGCGTTTGTTCTCACCGCCACTTGGTTACTCGTCAACACCGTATTGACTTCGCCTCGCGAGTCACTGACAGGTCTTGCGATCATCGCGATCGGCGCGCCGGTTTTCTGGTTCGTACGCTCACGCGCTACGAAACACGAAGCTTGAGAGCTGGGGAAACTTGGCGAACATGAAATGCGCGCCCGTCGTATCGAAATCGGCTTCTTCAGCGAGATAAAGTGCGGTCGGCACGCCGGCCGCAAGCCCGGCCTGCAAGTCGTAGAGGTAGTCGCCGACAAATAGAATCTCGTTAGGAGCCAGGCCTAAATGCGTTGCGATCTTGATGAGCCCATCAGGTTTCGGCTTATG
>CAJYIL010000088.1 GCA_913774795.1 Pseudobdellovibrionaceae bacterium | reverse complement strand
TATCGACAAACTCGGTTTCCAAGATTCAACTCCGATCCAAGCCGCAACGATGCCTCACGTTCTCGAAGGCAAAGACGTCGCGGGCCTCGCGCAAACGGGCACCGGTAAGACGGCAGCATTCTTGTTACCCATCATGGAGCGCATCGTTCGTGCTCGTTTGAATCCCGATCAACTGAGCGACGAAGATAAACAAAAGCGCGAAAAGCGCATGTTCATGGATTGGCGTCCGAACCAATTCGTTCTCGTTTTAGTTCCGACTCGTGAATTGGCGGAGCAAGTTTACGAGTCCGCGATGAAACTCCAAGGTGATTCAGGCCTTCGCGCCGTCAGCATCTACGGCGGAGTTTCGTACGATAAACAAAAAGAAGGTCTCCGTAACGGAGTTGAGTTCGTGATCGCGACGCCGGGTCGTTTGATCGATCTCTACAAAGAAAACCTCGTCGATCTTAAACAAGTTCGCGCGATCATCTTCGATGAAGCCGATCGTATGTTCGACATGGGTTTTAAAGACGACATGAAGTTCATTTTGCAGCGAGTTCCGAAAGAACGACAGTTCCTGGTGTTCTCGGCAACGTTGAACCTCGACGTTATGAACACCGCTTACCAATTCGGCGCAAACCCTGTTGAAGTGAACGTGTCGCGCGATCAAGCGAAGGCTGAAAACGTCGTCGACAAAATCTTCCACGTCGGCCAAGACGAAAAAGGTCCGCACCTTCTTTCGCTTTTGAACCTCCACAAGCCTCGCCAAACGATCGTGTTCTCGAACTTCAAAATGAACGTTCCGCGCATCGCGCAGTTCTTGTCTGACAACGGTCATCCCGCTGTCGGTATCTCGTCGTTGATGACTCAGTCGCAGCGCACACGCGTGATGGAGCAATTCAAAGGCGAAGGCGATCACAACATCCTCGTCGCCACTGACGTCGCCGCTCGCGGCCTCGACATCAAAGGTGTCGACATGGTCGTGAACTATGAACTTCCAGACGATCCTGAAAACTACGTTCACCGCATCGGCCGCACGGGCCGTGCCGGCGAAAAAGGGATCGCGTTCTCACTCGTGAGCGATCGCGACGTCGACGCTCTCTCGCGCGTCGAAGGTTACTTGAAACACAAAATCGAAACCGACTACCTCGAAGAAGCTCAGATCGTAAAAGAGTTCAAAGCGATGCAGTCTGACCGCGGATCACGCGGGCCTCGTCCGGGCGGACCAGGTGCAGGTCGCGATGGCGGAGGTCGCCGTGACGGCGGCGGTCGTTCGGGCGGTCGTCCTGATCGCGGACCACGTCGCGAGCGCGGCCCACGCCCAGAAGGCGCAACGGCGGCGGCGGGTGCCGGTGGGGCTCCGTCTGAAGGAGGACGCGGACCACGTCGCGAACGCGGGCCTCGCCGTGAAGGCGGAGGCGCCGGTCGTGAAGCACGCGAGCCGCAACAAGCTCGCGGACCAGGCGGCGCACCAAACGCGAACGGCGGAGAAAACCGCGGACCTCGCAGAGAGCGCGGACCTCGTCGCGAAGGCAGCCGTGAAGGTCAACCGCAGCAAAACGGACGCGGGCCTCAAGCCGGCAAACCTCAGCACAAAGGCCAAAACGGCAAGCACCAGCACGGGAAAAACCGTAACGGTCAGCCAAGCCGCCCAGATGCTTCAGCCGCTGCGAAAGCCGCAGCCGCGAAGAACGCCTCGATCGGTTCGAAAGTCGGCGGGTTCTTCAAACGCCTGTTTGGCGGTTGATCCAGAGCCTCGGCCCAGACGGCCAGGGGCTTTTTTCAGGGCGGAGCTCGGAGAGTTGTCTCGCGACCGCCGCCCGGGCTACGCTTAAAGCAATAAGGGGATGTCGTTATGAAGTTCGCACTCGTTTTGTCTTTCCTGTCGCTCGCTGCTTGCTCGTCGATGCCACAAGATCCATACGCTGCGAACCACGAAGCCCCTCGCCAGGTGCGTCTCCCAAGCTCGAACAACTCGTGCGAATCCTTGAGAGACTCCGCTCCGAACTGCCAGATCGGCGATTCTTACCAAGGCCAGTGCCAGCCAAACGCTTCGCAAGATTCTGCGGGAAAACAAACAAAGTACGAATGTCAGCGTCGTGATGTTCCGTGCACCGAAGCCAACGGTTCGACTTCGACGGTTGAAACTGTCGAGTACGTCGGCGCGGGCGAGCAGAGCTGCCGATAAGTTCGATCGATCCTAAAAGTTTTAGTCTGTGAAAGGCCGCCCGCTTGCGGCCTTTTTTATTCGCATATACCTTTGCGTCCTCAAACCAAATCCATTGAGGTCGCCCAGATGACTTTCGCCGTTCGTTCCGCGCTCGTTCTCGGTCTTGCCTTCCTTGCCTCCGCTTGTGACGTCAAACACGAAAAGCGCACGTGCATCTACAACAACGTTCAAGTCGACTGCGCGGCGTTCGATGCGCGCAACAAGCCGCAGCCGACGGCGACGCCAAGCCAGGACCGCACGAAAACGCCTGTATCGCCTGTGCCGACGCCGCCCAAAACAGATCAGGCCCGCAACCTCACCTCGTGCATGGACGCGGCCGAGAAAGCCCAGCTCTTCAGAGATCAAATCGCGCTCGTCTGCGCGATGCCGACCGAGAACTCAGCGCCCTGTATCGCCGCGGCGGATAAAGCTCAGTTGTTTAGAGAGCAAATCGCTTCGGTGTGCGTCGAGGCGAAGCCTGAGAGCGCGACTTGTATCGAAGAAGCCGATCGGCGTGGGCTCTTCCGGGAGCAAATCGTTTCGATGTGCCGTTAAGTTCTAAGACGCCGTTTGAGCAAGAGTGCGACGGCGATCGGTAGAAGCAAAAGTCCGAAACCGCCGGGGCCTCGTGGGCCCCGGAAATCCTTCACCAATCCGCAATTGAAGCCGAGCTTGTAAGGCTTCGAGACTTCTTCGCGCGCCTTCGCGATCCACTCAGATCCACAGTAGTTATTCGAATTTACGCAACCAGCCTGATAAATAAAGACGTCATCCAGAATGCTCTCCACCGCCGCTGGATCCTGCGAGTTCGCCGCAATTGTCGAGTCGAACTGATTGTAGACTCGAAGCAACTGCCGTTGAGCTTCATCGATTCTCATCTTGTCGAAGGCGTCGGCCATGTTGCACTGGTCAAGTCGATCGGAGTGCGGAGGACCGTCTCGGTCTTCATCGATGTCATCTTCCATCGCTTCGATGTAGTTCGAAATCGCCAGGATGTTGAAGTTCGAGTCCCGAATCGTATGCGCATATGAGTCTTCAATCGAATGCGACACTTGCCCGAGGAAAAAGGCGGGGCCGAAAAGCTGCACGCTGACTTCGCCGTAAAACGGAAACGCCCACGTTTGCTGCGTTAGGAACTGCGAGTTGGCGTATTGCGAGAGAACGGTTGTTACGAACGAAGAGAGCTGCGCGCGTGTTCGCGTAATCGCCTGTTGATTACCATCACTAAGGTCATCGGTGCGATTGCGGAGCATATGCGTAGCTTGCGCGGAGTCGGTGAGGTGATTGTCGCGAACGTGATCGATATCGATCACCGAAAATCCGTGGGTGTCTGGCATGCGTGCGCCCGCGACGAGAGAGGCTAGGACGTAGCGAGTGGCGTCGTCGAGACCCGCCCAGTTGAAGCGAGCATCCATTTCCTTGATGAGAGCTTGTGTCGCACGGTCTTGCGGAACTCCGATTTGACGAACGGTTGCGACAAACCTTGAAAGAAGAACCGAAGGCGCAGGCTGACGAAATTCTTGGGAGCCCGCGCCCACGAGGCCAAGAGTCATTGACTCGTGACACGAGTTGGTGACGGTCGAAAGAATTTGGAATGCGTGCGCATGAGAGGTGATGAGAAGAAGAAAGAGCCACTTCACATCAGCCTCCGAATTCCATGGAGAGCGTCGTAAAATAACTAAATAGGATCAGCGGAATTCCGCGCGCGACGGGAATTGAGAGATTCATGGAGAGCGGAGTCAGTTCGAGTGTTTGGTTTCGTAGTCCGGAAAATCTCACTGACAACGGTCGCACGTCGAGAAACCAACCGCGCGTTCCCTTGTTATCAAAGTCGGTTTGTGTTCCGAGAATCGCGAGCCCGGCGGCAGCGGAAGTTCTCACGCGCCCGTAAAGAAAGACGTGATCGAGGCCGAAGCCGAGATGATAGACCTCTAGCTTTTTCACTTCTTGGGTGAAGTCGAAGGATTGGTTGAACTGAAACGTGAAGAAGGCGCCGGTGCGGCCGAATCTTCGGCCGACTTGGAGACCGGGTTGCCAGCGAGGAAGAAAGATCTCTTGCCGTGCTTCGAGCAGTGAGCCGCCGGCTTCGAGAGAATAAAACCATCGGTCATGATTTGAGATATCTTCGTGGACGAGCAAGTCGAGGATCGACGAGTCCGGCGACTTAAACAGCAGTCCCACAGACTCACGGGTCCCGTGCGCAACATCTCGAGCGACCCGCGCGGCAAGGACGAGACTTTCTCCGCTGATCGGAAACCGATCCGATAGGCTCACGAAGGCATTTGTGATTCGCCGATTCGCATCGACGATAAAAACAGCGTTTGCGGGTGTTTCACTGATCAGTCCGAACGCCGCGTTTGCGCGGTGGTCGTGATCGACAAAAAGTTTTCGGTACTTGTAAGACTCTGAGAGCTCCCTGAGTCCGGAAGCCGCTTCGCTCGCAATCAAGACGACTTGATAACCGAGATCGTTAAAGTAAGGGACAAGAGTTTTCAGAGCGCCCGATTCACGTTCAGCTTCGAAAGATTCGGGTCGGGCGAGAATGACGACGTTAGGACCCTGACCCAACGCTTGGCTTAAATCGATTGGCTGGCCGTCGACTTTGTCGAGCTGCACATCAGGCAAAACGTCGCCAATAATGAGCGGATGACGAGTCGGAGATGCGACGGATGCTGCTGAGAGAATAAAAAAAGCAGCTCCCAGGAGAGCCGCTCGCAATCTTTGACCCACATCAAAATTGTACGGGTTGTTTGTCGAAGAGAAAGTCGTGAGTTCACGACGAGGTCAGTCTTTAACAATCAAGACCCACCCAAGGTCTTACCAAACGAACGTTTTGATAATTTGGTTGCAAGCCTTCAAAGACGTCTGGAAGCTCGCAACACGATCGCGGCAAGTCAGAATGACGGCATTCTTTTGCTTCAAGAAGACAACTTGGCGAAGCTGCTTACCCTGATTCCGGTTCACGAGATCAAGTACATAGCCTTTGTTCTTACCTTGCATGAAGGGCTTTGATCCGAGCACATCAAATCCGTAGCGCGGATACTCTTTCATCCACTTACCGATGTAACGATCGAGTGTCGTTTCCTTTTCGAGGTCATCAACACGAACGGTGAGCGTCGCGGGAGCGCTTTTCGGAGTCGCTGCCACCGCGCGGCCGCCACTGACGACGTTGCCCGGCGAACGCAAGTCTGAGCGCATTTGGTCTGCGACCGATCCCGGCTCTGCACGGAAAACGGTGGCGACGAATTTCGAATTCTTTGGCGGCGCGACGTGCGCCCATCCGCTGCCCCCGGCATTCAATTGAAAACCGAGAGGCGAGTGATAGAGACCGATCTGCGGCGAAACGAGTTTCGAGGTAGCGGTACCGGGAATCGGAGCCGCAAAAGCCGCCGATGAAACGAACATGAGAAGTGCGATAAGTGTCTTCATATTTCGAGCGTAGCCCGAGGGCGCTGGCGCCCGCAAGACTTAAGGCTTTGAGAGGCAGCTGAGCGAATTGGAGCGGTCGTCCATCAGGTAAATCTGCGAAAGACCACTCGAACGAGCGGTGAACGCGATTTTAGAGCCGTCAGGCGATGCCGTTGGCCAGGTTAAATCGGCCTGGACTTCGGTCAAGCGTTTCAGGCACGAACCTTTGCGATCGATCGTGAAGAGGTCGAATGATTTTCCGTTGCCGCGGTTCGAAGAGAAAATCACCGCATCGCCTTTGGCTGCCCACTGAGGCTGTTGATCGATGAATCCGGGCCCGGTCAGGGGAACGGCGTCGCGCATGTTCTCGCTGATCATCAACTGAAATTGTTGAGGCGCCTTCGGGTCAGTCTGCGGAACAAGGCGCTGCCAGACGAGCGAGCGACCATCTGGCGAGAGGGCTGGAGCGAAATCAGGTCCGTGCGAGATCGCGCGTACACTGGCGTTGCCGGTCCAGAGATACAACTTAGAATCGCCAGAGCGAGACGAAACGAAGACGACGCGCCGACCATCTGACGTCGGTGAGGTATCGGGACCTGCGGAGTCGGTGAGGCGGTCGATGTCGCGGCCGTCGAGGCGCTGCATGTAGATCTCGCCTCCGTTCACGATTTTCGGAGGAGGCCGGATGCCGTTCGGATTATCGAAACTCTTCGAGTCTTCATAGACCTGTTTGATGCGGTCAAGTGAGACGGTCTCTTTGATCTCGTCGGTGACCGAGGAATAAACGATCTTCGAAGCGCCCGCCCACGAAACTCCTTCATCGTCGCCATCGTGAAACGTGACCCGCCGCTCGGTCATGCGCAACAACTCCAAGTCATAAACTTGGGCTTGTCGATGAGACGGACGAGCGCTTGAGAGAAAGAGAAGATGTGAGCCGTCAGCTGAAAAGCGCGCCGCACGATTATCGCCAAGAGATGTGACCGCTCGAGCCGTCAGATCTTTCGTGATCGAAATCGGTTCGGCCGTCGGAACAACGATCTTCGGTTGACCGGGTGCGCCCGTCGATGACGCGGTTTTTTTGGCAGCCGGGCTCGCGCATGCAGTTAGAAAACAGAGAAGTAAAACAGGACTCAGTTTACGCATCATCTTCGGTGCTCTCAAATTCAATCGCTTTTCGAATCAACGAAACCGGAATCGATTTCTTCAATTCGTTTAAAGGCACCCAACGGCCTTTGCGTTTTGCGACGTCGAACTTCGCATCACGAACGACATCGACGAAAATATCATAATGGGTGACGCCTCCACGAAATGAAAACGTTTTCGGCGCCTTCTTCAAACGCTTCACGTCTCCTGGAGGAAGATCGTGGTTTTTTAAAAACGGAGCGTACGTATTGGGCTCGACCCAGACGCGACCGCGACGTGTGACGATGACCGGCGACCATTGCCAGATTTCGAACTCTTTGCGCGGCTTTTTCAACGGAAGCTCGGCGATGCGCCCCTCGTGGCGCGCGACGCATGTGGCGTTCCAGGGGCACAAAAGACACGAAGGGTTGACCGGCGTACAGACGGTCGCGCCTAACTCCATCATGCCTTGGTTTAAATCAGCGGGCGCATCATGCTGAGCGAGTCGGTCGGCGATGTCTTGGAGGACCGCGCGTCCCGCGGGCTTCCAGAATTCGGCGGCGATGCCGTACATGCGCGAGAGAATGCGGATGACGTTACCGTCGAGGACGCCGGTCTTTTCGTCAAAGGCGAGCGATGAGACCGCGCGCGCGGTGTAAGGTCCGAATCCTGGAAGTTCGATCAATTCAGCAAATGTTCTCGGAAATCCCGTTGTCAGAAGAGCTTGCGAGGCCCGGTGAAGGTTTCGTGCTCGCGAGTAGTAGCCAAGGCCCGCCCAGTACTCGAGAACGTCGTCAACCGGTGCGACCGCCAGCATCTCGAGCGTCGGAAATCGTTTTAAGAATCGCTCGTAGTAGGGGATGACGGCCGCAACGGTCGTCTGCTGGAGCATGATCTCCGAGATCCAGATGCGGTAAGGGTCGCGATCTTTACGCCAAGGCAGATCGCGACGAATGCTGCGGTACCAATCCACGAGTTTATGCGCATCTTTGCTGTAGGACATGAGGCCTGGAAGCCTAAGAACATCGCCGTATCTTGTCACGGACGGTTGTGAGTTTTTCCCGCGTCATCGGCGTGAAACCCGATTTTCGCGCCCGTGCAAAAAATAAAAAACACGTAATGCCCGCTAGTTAGGGCCGATTGCCCCGTAGGCTCAAAGGCCTTTGAGCTCGGTGCGGTGGTTGCTCAAGGAGTTGACGCTTTCAAAGTGGTTTCGATCGTTCCGGAGGTTCCGACGTGATTTCATCTTTTAATTGGCGAATGGCCGCAGTTGCCGTAACGGGCGCTCTTCTCGTGAGTGCCACGGCTTCAGCGAAATCGAAGTCGTTCGTTTGTCTTCATCCCGATAAACCAGGCGGATGGGGAGCGTTGGATCTCGGTTGTGACGCCGATCAATTTGGCGACATCTCACGCATCAAAACGATTTATCCCGATTTCGTTTACGATCGCCGCGTTTCGGACGCTGATTACAAAGAACACATCACAAAATACATCACGAACATGAACGCGGTCATCCGCGCGGTCGCAAAAGACTACTATCTTTCGCGTATCCCGGATGCAAAGCCAGCGACGTTGGCCGCGTGGATGCGCGCGGCGGTCGCTGTCGGAGCGCACGAATCGATGCTCTCGCACTACCGAATTTCTGAAGATAACCGTTATAAGCTCATGACCGGAGACAGCCTGGTCTCGCACGGTGTGATGCAAGTGAACCAGGAATATCACGCGAACAAAGAACTCGATTCGTCATTCGATCTCGTCGGAAACATCGTCGGCGGATTAGACACTTATTTCGTCGAGTGGAATCGCGCGATCAAATCGTCGTGTTTTGGATCCGCGATCGGAAAATCGCCGACCCTCGAAGGCATGCTTGAGACTCGCGCTCGTTCGGCGTACTCGGCATATAACGGCGGCGGAGGGCGTCTTTGTCGTTTCCTCGATCACAAAAACCGCTGGAAAGGGAACGACGAGAAGTTCTTCGACTCTTACCGCAATCGCCCTTTCATGAAGTACGTTTCGAACGAGTATCAAGCCTCTCCGGTGAACGTGAAGTGCTTGATGGCGGGCGATGATCTCTGTGCGATGGCGAAACCTTCGCGCGATAATTACGTGAAGTCGCGCCCTCTCATCTTTCCTGACGGAAAAACATGCGTCACCGCTGACGGCACGAACTACGAGTGCGCAACCGACATGCGCGTCTTCTCGTGTCTTGCGAAGATCAATCCGGAAGTTCTCGAAAATGATCCGCTCAAGATGGACAAAGTCCCGGCGGGCGCAAAGGTTCAAGTCATCGCCGATCGTGATCCGGTTTGTAAAAAGGCCGTTCAAGGTTTGATCGACGTCGGCTCGATGATCATCATCCGCAAAGAAGTTCTTTTGCGTGAGAGCGTCGGCGGATCGCCAATGGGTAACACGAAAGTGGGCCGCATCTATCAAGTGCAAGACTACGAGATTCGCCTCGGCGGAAAAACAGAACGCTACTACAAGATCAAAACTTTGACCGGCGATTTCGGCTGGATTTACGGTGGCGAGGACGCGGACCGCGCTCAATGGATTGAAATCGCATCTCAGTCGGACATCGACGGTGCGGCTCGCGCAAGCGAACAAGCAAAAGCCGATCGTGAAGCAAAACGTGCGGCGGCTCTGAAAGCAGCGGCCGAAGCAAAAGCGGCGCAAGAAAAAGCCGAAGCTGAAGAGCGCGCAGAAGCCGAACGTAAAGAGCGTGAGAACGACATCGTCGTCACGGCGCCTCGTCAACCGAAGGCAACGCCTACGCCGACGCCAGCACCTGCACCGAAGCCGGCGGCGCCAGCGAACGCGGTGAAGCCAGCCGCTCCGGCGGCGACACCGACACCGACACCGACTCCAACACCAACGCCAGCTCCGAAGCCTTCGCAAGTTGCAGCAGCCGAGGCGAAAGCCGCCGCCGAGAGAGCCGCTGCCGCTGCCCAAGCTGCGGATGAAGACGATAGCGATACGCAAGCCGTTCTCCCGGTGCAGGGTTCGGTCATCGAGATCATCAAGCCCGACGGAATCGTCTTGCGCGCAACCCCTGGCGAGCACGAAGATGCGCCGTACATCGATCAGCTCTACAAAGGTGCTCGCTTGACGGTCGAAGAGGTCGTCTCGAAAGGCTCCGAGAACAAGATCTACTTGAAAGTGTCTTCAGGCGGGAAAGTCGGATGGATTTACGCGGGTCGTACTTACCCTGACGTGACCGTTACGAAGTGGATCAAATTATGGAAGTAAAAAACAGCGCTCGTCGCACGCGCGTATTCGGTGCCGCTCTCGCTTTGGGACTCGTGATTGGAGCTCAAGCGTTCTTTTCAGCGCCTGGTGGGGTGAATGAGAAGATGGCGCCGACATCGCCTCGCGGTGAGGAGCGCCGACAAAGTCCCGAGGGAGAAGCCGAATTGCGATCGGCCCCTTCCTCGGGCATTTCCTCTCGAAGCACGTCGGCGGCGGCGAACGCACGCGCGTACGCGGTGAAGCCGACCGCTCAGCAGTTGGCAAAGTCTTGGACGCAGTCGACGACTCGATTGAAGTATCTCGATCGTTGTCAGCAGTCGGGAACCTGCAAGGGCTTCGCGGATGATCAGCCGTGGTCATCGGATCTAGACATCCGTCGCCAGCAAGCGAGCGAGCTTCGTGACTTCAACCAAATCGCTCTTGAGTGGCAAGAGCAACACGGTGGCGCGTACCCAGATGAAGCCGTGAAGATCGCGCGCTATTTCCTCTTGAACGGCAACGATGACGTTAAAGAAGTCGCTCTCGAGATGATGCAGAACGCTCCGGTCACGTCAGAGAATCTCGATGCGTGCTTACGCGCGATTGAAGGTTCGGCGAGCGCACCTCTCATGACCGATCTCATGAAGAGCAAAATGGTCGCAGCTTGCTCAGAAGCATCGTTTGCGCCTCGTTGCGTTTCGTTCATCAAAAAGGCGATGCGGTTTGGCGGAGAAAAGCTCCAGAAAGCATTCGCGCGTCATAGCCTCGAAATCACGAACGAGCGCACCGTGCGCGTTCTGGCTCAAATCGAACGTCAACAAGACCCACGCTCCGAGAAGCGCTTGTTCATGCGCCTCAATCGCGAAGAGTGGCAGCGCATGCAACGGGGCGGTTGATTCTTCCCGGCGGCTCATGGGAGGCTACTCCCATGTCGCATGAATACCACCCGGTGCCGGGCCGCCTTCTCCCTCGCTTCTCAGGAATCAAAACGTTCTTCCGACTTCCGAATGTTCCGGTCGGTGCCGATTACGATATCGGCCTCGTCGGTCTTCCGTTTGATGGCGGAGTGTCTTACCGACCTGGAGCACGATTCGCTCCGTCGAAGATTCGTGAAGTCTCCTCGCTCGGCCGAGTGTTCCACATGGGCCGCATGGAGAGTTTCACCGCAAAGATTCGCGCGGCCGACATCGGCGATTGCCCAACGGTACCGATCGATCTCATGAAAACGTACGAGCGCATTCAAGCGTTCTACGGAGATCTTCTTTCGCGAAAGAAAAAAGTGATCACGGTCGGTGGCGATCACTCAACGACGCTTCCGATCCTGCGGGAGATGAGAAAGCGCTACGGCAAGCCTCTTCGCTTCATCCACTTCGATGCCCACTTGGATACGTATGCGCCGGCCTGGGAGATGGAATACCACCACGGCTCTTTTGCTCGGCACGCGGTTGAGGAGGGGCTCGTTGATCCGAAGCACTATCACATGTTTGGCATTCGCGGCCCACTCGCAGGCGCGGATGATCTCGACTTTATCAACAAACACGGCATTCAAGTTCACACGGTCGACGAAGTTCGCGACATGGGGCTTCGTGCGTTTATCGCGTCGCTCCCGGATTTCGGAACCGAACCAACTTACATCTCATACGACATCGACTGTCTTGATCCGTCATGCGCACCTGGTACAGGAACACCAGTTCCCGGCGGTCTCACGACGTACGAAGTGCAGCAGATCTTCCGGGGGCTTAAAGTTCGTGGACTCGTCGGCGCCGACATCGTTGAAGTGTCGCCGCCGTTTGATTCGAGCGACATCACGGCGATGGCCGCTCTCGATGCGATGTTCGAGATGCTCGCGCTCTACGCCGCGCAGGCTTAACGACAGAACTTCATTGGTCGCACTTCTGGGGCGAACGCGGTTCGTTTGCACTCAGACAATTCTTTTGCGAGGGCTTGGCGAGTGTTCGAAGAAATCACCAACCCAAGTTGATAATCGGGGCGAATCCGCTCAAGGACTTTTCACCCTCGGCATGGACATAAAGATTTTCGAGAGTGAGGGACTTACTCAGGTCGAGTCCCGCGTAACGAACACGAATCAAAATCCAGAATTGGCCGTTGGTGAGAAACGGTTTTGCCGAGTCTTTGAGGTTACCGCTCAAAAGTTGATACTTGTTCGCGTTTGCTGGCAGCGTCGCGCTGAGCACAGGCGTTGCGGTAGCCCAGGCAGCCGGCTGCGATCCGCTCACAGTCACGCCACCTGACGGCGTCGTGCCGGTGAGAGCTGCGCGCATCTCGAATTGCAGAGAGCTGATTCCGGGCCAAGTGGCATTGCCGAAAACCTGCACGTTCGTGAGATCGATATCGCCTTGAATTTGCTCGGAGAAGCTCTGGCCGATTTCGATGTAGTAATCGGTGCCGGTCGCGAGAATCGGAACGCTAGTCGTCGGAGCGCGGTCGCTGTCTCCGGAGAATTGAGCTTTTCCGCAGGCGCTCAAAAGAAGCGCGAGGGCGAGCATTAGAAACTTCATCGCGCGTCTCCATTCGTGGTCAGCGGAACACCGTTTGTGCCGCCGAACAACCAATAGAAATCAAGGATGGGTGCAACGCCCGTGTACTTCAGGTACGGATCCTCGATCTTCACGTACGTGACTCCCAGTCTCCATTTAAGTTGCGGACCTTCGCGCACGAAGCCGGCAGAGAGACGAGGCTGCTTGTTTGTGAAGTCGTAGCCGAGTTCGCCAGCGAGATGCCAATGAGTACCGATCGGGGTGTTCACAGCGAGAATTGGCGACGTGACCTTCGAGCCCGAGATGTCGGCGTACTGGAAATTGAAAGTAAGATCAGTGCGGCCGATCGCCTGCGTGTAAGCACCGTAGAGCATCGGGCCTTGCGCGTTCAGAGAAAATTTCGTGATGCGAGGCTCTTGTCGCTTGATTTGATTTTCGAGAACAGATGAGCCGGCAAACCAGATGTAGCGCGCGCCGACGGCGAAATTCTCAAACGAAAATTTCGCGCCGAGGTTTTCGACAAAGAGAACGTCGTAAAGAGGGTTGGTGTCGATGAAGACGGGTCCGAACTTAACGCCCACTTCTTGGAGACCCGCGACGACTTTTGCGTTGGGATTGACGCCGGTTTCGGTCGTCAAAAGCTTGAAGGGTGTGGCGCTCGCAAAACTCGAAAAGAAAAAAGCCGCAGCAAATGCCGCGGCTTTCGAACGCGCACCCATGATCGAGGCGCGCGCTGACATTAGTGAATTCCAACCGCAGTCGCGGCCTTCGTAAACGCTGACGAGACTTTCGAGAGATCAGACCCTGCGCCTTGGGCGAAGTCAGGACGACCGCCGCCTTTACCGCCAAGTTCTTGCGCGATTTCGCCCAAGATTTTTCCGGCGCTCAACGTTTTCGTCAGATCTTGCGAAACGCGAACGACGATGGGGTGCTTGTCGTCAGACTTACCTACGAGAACAACAACTCCTGTCTTCAAACGCTCTTTAATCTTCTCAGCGAGCTCGCTCAAGATTTCGCGATCGTCGATGTCGAGAGCTGCCGTCACGAGCTTTGCACCATTGGCCGCGGGTTTCGCCGAAGCCACGAGAGAATCGAGATCGATCGACGAACCTTTCGCGGCCTTGAGCTCTTTCGCGAGGCCTTTGAGTTCCATTTTCGTATGTTCGATCCAGTCACTGACAGTCGCGTTGTTCGCATCGTCAGCGAGGTAAGACGTCCACGAGTTCGTGTAGCCAGCTGCGCTGCGAGCGCGTTGGTTCTCGTGCGTGTTCTTCAGCATGTACTGAAGAGCGGTGTCGCCCGTGATCGCTTCAATGCGGCGAACGCCTGCGGCCACGCCGGCATCTGATACGATTTTGAACAAGCGAATCATCGCGGTGTTCGGAACGTGCGTTCCGCCGCAAAGTTCGGTCGAGAACTCACCCATCTTGATCACGCGAACGCGGTCGCCGTACTTCTCGCCGAAAAGTGCAAGAGCCCCAGCTTCGATCGCGGCCTGATGTTC
>CAJYIL010000087.1 GCA_913774795.1 Pseudobdellovibrionaceae bacterium | reverse complement strand
GGTTGATCGACTCCGGCCCAAAACGTTTGGTCGAAGACTTCGACCGTGCGCTGTTCACGCGTAACGGGCGACGCGGTGACGCCGAAAATGTCGAGCGCACTCTGCTTCGGATTGGCTTGGCGATCTTTATCGGCTTGAGCTTTGGCCACTTGCATAACGTCTTCGAATGTCTTGCCGGTGGCGGTGTGAGCTTCGTCGATCATGAGACCGTTTGCGCGCTCGAAGAGCAGAGCTTTGTCAGCCGACGATTTTGCGCGCGCTTGGATTGTCGGATAACTACTGACGAGGAGAACCGGGGTGGGAGAGTTGTCGATGAATTTTAGAAGCTGCGGGAGCGAGATGTCTTGCGTGAGTTCTCCGCCCCACTGGATGATGCGGACGTTTCGCTGGCCGAGTTCAGTGACGACTTGATCCCCGATACTCAGCGAGAGTTCGCTGGTGAGGTCGGGTGTTTTGGTCATCAAGATCGTCAGTTTGCGATCGGGTGTGGCTGTTTTGAGTTTGTTGACGATGGCATCTCCAAGAACACGTGTTTTCCCGGAGGCTGTCGGCGCGACGAAGAGGAGTGAGCGGATTTTTTTTCGCAATTGAGGTTGGGCTTGAAGAAGTTGGCTCACCTGTTTCGACTCAGCCTGCGTCGGACGATCAAATACGAGCTGGCCGTCGTGCAAGAGCGACGTCATCCGTGCGATCGGCGAGCTCGCGCTCGGAATGAAACGATTGAGAGAACTGCCGGCAATCAGCCCGAAGATGTATTTCTCCGGTAACTGGCGGAGCTCTTTTTGCGTTTTGAGAGCGATCGGCAGATCGAGTGTTTGGTAGTTCACTCCCTCGACGAGCTGGAGTTGGGCGCGCTGCGGGCTTGTGACCGACTCCGTCCATCTGACGAGCAGAGGGAATTGATCGCCAGCTTGGGTGATGATGAGTTCGTTTTCGGATTTCGATTTTACCGTCACGAAGGGCTTCGAGAGGCCGCGGTCGCCGAGAACTTTTTCGAAGGCGCCTTGCAGGAAATAAGTTTGGTGAGTCGGGAGTTCGTGCAGGTCGAGACGGAGCGAACGGTGTTTCGCTCTGGCTTCGCGGGCACGCGCGACGGCTAGCGCCAGCTCGGGTTGTTGGGTCTTGAAAGCGTCGATCTCGACGAGGAGTTGGTCGGCTGTGGCCAATCTCGGTTTCCGTAGGCCAAGAGCTTGTTCGGCGCGTGTGCGCTGGTTTTGAGTTTGAACCAGAGGCTGCGCCTGAGTTTGCGAGACGGCGGTTGTCGCAGAGGCGAAGGCGTCTTCGCAGATCGGTCCACGCGCTTGGGCGATTGATGGGAGGGTCAGCAGAGAGCTGAAGATCCAGGTCATCAATTGAGTCGTCAGTTTCATGGGCCGTCCTTGTGGATCAGTGGGCATTTGTATCCAAAGCCTTGAATTGCAAGTGTTTGGCCCTCTTCATTTTGAGCCTAGACGCTTGATACGACTCAGAAACCGCGTCTCGTGGCCGCCTCACGGCCCAGCTTTTGGGCGCGGCGCCCGTTAAACGGGCGACAGATGTCAAAACCGAAGACAGTCGGGGCCGGACTGTGATAATCGGTCAGTAGGGGTCCCGTAGCTCAGCTGGATAGAGCATCTGCCTTCTAAGCAGAGGGTCGTACGTTCGAGTCGTACCGGGATCACCATTCTTTCCAATATCCGAACAATGAACCGACAACTTAGCAGCCACGAAGTCAGGTCTCGCGTTGACACTCTTCTCACTTGTCTCGAGTGCGATGCCGCTCATCTATACCGTCGGCATTCCTTCATCATTAGGCGCACTCACGGCTGCCGAGATTTGCTCAGTCATCGGCTTCACGCTCGCTGCGCTAGCCACAGTTGAGCTTGGCGATCGTTTATCGATTTCTCCAGAGAAGCGTGGAGAGTTCCGTAAAACTGGAATCTATCGATTTCTTCGGCATCCCATGTATGTCGGCTACTTTATTGCGGAAACGGCGCTCGTCATTGCGTTTCCGCAGAATCGCTATCTGTATGTGGCATCGATGCTGATGTATCTAGTGAGAGCGAAACTTGAGAACCGCGTGCAATCCAACGATCAATGGCTGGATCAGATTTAGTCCTCGATCAAATCTTTTACCGAAACATCGAGGGCCTTCGCCCACTTCTCCAATGTCGTAAGCCTTGGGTCATAGTCGGCTTTGAAATAGCGGGCCGTGTTGGATGTAGGAACACCCAGCAGCTTCGCGAAAGCGTACTTAGTTAAATTCTTTTTCTTGAGGACTTTGAGAAGAGCAACTTTCGCCACGCCTAGATGGTCGCGGATAGCTTACGTTCTTAATAGCTTGCTATTTTGATAGCTACCTTTTAGTATAGCTATCAACTTAAGCCTGCGAGGTCGGCATGAGCAAGACATCTACGAGAATGAAGGCATTTATCACTGATGCGATTTTCAAGGAGCACCGAATTGCGTCTTCCTTTGAGAATGACTTCGACGTCATCATTAAGATCGAGGATGGCCACTCGCTCAAAGTCCAGAGAGCTGACGACCAGGTTTACACAACATCGCTCTGGGGCGGCAATACGGCTCATCAGCCTTCGATGGCCTTCGAGATCGGCGTGGATCTGAAATGGCGTCCTGTGGCCCTTACGAGCGCTTTAATGGGTAAGCGTGAAGCGATCATCTATTGCGAAGGCAAACGCTGGGTTGATCCGGCTGAGATGCGCTACTTGAACGAGTTCTCGCAAGACTGGGCACGAGATCTTAAGAATAGAAAAACCGTTGTTGCTCCAGATGGCTCGCGTTCTGGCCGCTCAGACACGGACGACCAGAATGCACAGAATTGACGGCTGGAGTCCTAGCGCTGACTCGGAGGCAGCGACTTTATAGAAGCAGCCGCGCCAGATCTGACCGCGGCTGCTTAACGATCTCGACAAAGCATCCGTCGAGATCTAAGTGTTTTTGGGGCGTCGATCGGCTTTCATCGGTTTCCAGTGACAACCAAGACAATGTCGGGTTGGCTTACACCACCGTAATTGTTCCACTCCACAGAAAGGCGTTGAATCTTTGTCAGACCGGCTTTCACTCGGTACTTCCACGCAGGCGTCGCGTAGAGAGCCAAAAGGTTTCTCTCTGCCTCCGACAGCGTTGGTGATTCGAGTTCGCTCTGTTCATAAGCTTTTTTAAACGCGGCCTGATTATCGATTCCGAGGAGTGTCTTATAAGAGTGATCTGTTCCAACTTTCGAGACTAACTCTGAAAAGAGCTTCGTTCCCAGACCCAACCTCCGATAGTTTACATCGACGTTCATTTCTTTGATCTGAATGACTTTGTCCGGAAGACGTCTTGCTTCCAGCTCCGCGACATCAACTCCATTGTGCTCGAGGTACACCCTTACGAAGACTGGATGCTTACCTTCGAAGCGTGGCGTGAAGTCAGCGAGATTGTGTTGGGCCGTCGAGGAGAACAGGACATCACATGAGGGTGCGGCATTGGCTTCGAATGGCGCCGAAGACACGCAAGCGAAGAAGGCGGTAGCGAAAACAATCTTGATAGGTGTTCCCAAGTTCATCTTAGTAGCCTGCTTTCGTTTTAGAGATGGATGGGGCGCGGCCTTCCTGTAAAAGGCGGATATAATCTATCTGGTCACGGCCTTGTTCGATTTTCCATGAAACTAAATAAATGGGCTTACCGAACCTGGCGACTTCGGTAATTGAGTCTGCCGAAAATACGACGAAGTGGTCGACGTCTTCAACGGTCAACTCGCCATAAATCTGCGCTTCCGCATAGGGGACCGACCCAGACGGGCGGGACTCATCTCGGGCGTTTCGCGGAAAAAATCCTCGATCAAAAGTGCCGCGTTCTGAGTGC
>CAJYIL010000086.1 GCA_913774795.1 Pseudobdellovibrionaceae bacterium | reverse complement strand
GAAATCAAAGAGCTCGCGCCGAGAAACGCCGAGAAAGTGAAGAGCGGACCTGGCAACGTTTGAGCCGCGCCGTAGCCAGCTAAAAAGGTATCGGGGCTCACCCAGCCGCGATCAACGACTTCTGCTTTCAGCAGAGGGAGGACGACGTGGCCTCCACCGAAGACCAACGATCCTGGCCGAAAAAAACTGTCGACGAGTTTTAGCGATTGAGAATTCGAATTCGCCGCCAGTGGCGGAAGAAGAAAAATGAGCAATGCGAATATCATCAAGCAGGCGGTCGCGAAACGAAAAGACGGCGAGCGCCCCAAAGTCGAAGACGCTGGCTGGGTTCCCTCACTGATCAAGAGTGAACCAAGAATAGCGCCTAAAACGATCGAACCCACTTGTGCAAACGGAGACACGATCAGAATGCTGATCAACAACGCGAGACCCGCGATCAAGACGCGCACATAGCCACGACAACTCTTCTGAGCCATCTGAACAACAGCGTGCGCGACAACTGCGACCGCGACGATCTTGAGGCCATGCACCCAAGGCGCATGAGCGAAATCACCGAGCCGATTGAGGCCGTAAGCGAAGGCGATCATAAGCGCCGCCGAAGGGAGCGTGAATCCCAACCAAGCCGCTAGCGCACCCGGAGCTCCGGCTCTCTCATAACCGATCGACAGGCCGAGCTGACTACTCGCAGGCCCGGGAAGAAACTGACAGACCGCAAGTCGCTCGGCGAATGTCTCATCGCTGAGCCAGGCGCGTTTACGAACGAATTCGTTGTGGAAATATCCGATGTGCGCGATCGGGCCCCCGAACGACGTGAGGCCCAGTTTGGTAAACGCTTTTAGAACTTCAGCGAACCTGCGCACCCGTACTCCTTCATGATTCGAAGGAGGCTAGCGATTACTTCTTCTTTCGGCAAGAACCGGAAGTACCGGGCTTCTTACCTGGAACACGCTCGTAGCCCTTCCAACACGACGTCTTCTTTGCTTTCGACTTTTTCTTGCGAGTGGTTGCCATGAAACACCTCCATCGTCAGTGTAATGGACGAGCTCGCGCGAAACGCGATAGCGCACAAGATTTGCTGCGAACAGCACTCGCGAAGGACAGGATCGTAAAATTCCAGTTTTATCTTAACTCGATTGAGTCAACGTCGCTCAATCAGTGAGGCCGAGAATCTCGCGGCAAACTTGCATTTCGTCTTCGATATTCTTAAGAGCCGCTTGAAGGCGTCGAAGCTCGCGATCATCGAGATCGGACTCAAGAGCTCGACGAACCATGGGAAGTTTCATGAGCCAAGCACCTTGGCGGGACGCATAGGTCTCCGGGATGCCTGAGCGGAGAGAGGCGCTTTTCACGTTCGGCTCCGTGAGATATTCGACGATGAATTTCAACGTCTCGAGAGTGAGCAAGTGTCGGTGAGCTTTGAGACGGGACGAGAAGCCCATTTGACGAATTCGCACTAGAGCTTCGCTTGGTTGAGAACGTGTTGGAGAGTTTTACTTTGAAGATGAGTGCGAAGCGCACTCTCCATTCCGTCGACGATACCCGTGAATACTGACTTCATGCTCGCGCCGACCGGGCAGCTTTTATTCGTGGTCTCTCTTGCACACGCGATGTTTTTGTCGACGGCGGCTTCATAGATTTCACGGAGAGTGATTTTCTTCGGAGACCTGGCGATCTTTACGCCTCCTGTCTTCCCTTTAAAAGTTTCGACCAGGCCCGCTTGCGCAAGAGGAATCAAAAGCTTCCTGACAAACGCGGGGTTGGTCCCAAGAGTCTGAGCCAGATCTTGTGACGTCACCAAATCATCGCCTTCGCGGTCACGGAGCGCGAGATTTAAGAGGATTTGGAGCGATGTTGAGAACCGGACGTCAACCATACGAAGAACAGTACCACGCTCGACTTCTAGTCACAATCGTCTCAAATTGTATCTAACACTATTGCAATTAAAGACCGACAGGCTTATTGTAATTGTGTCGGTTACAATTAAGACGACCTAAAAGGCGAGCGTGATGAATTTGCTTTTGATTGAGACCAGCCCCAACGGTGAGGCTTCAGCCTCAAGAGAAGTGTCGCGGTATCTGGTTCAGCAGCTTGAGCACGAGATTTCTCAAGTGACCAAGCGAGATCTGTCGGTAGATCCACTTCCGCATATCACCGGTGATGTCGTAGAAGCCGCTTTCACTGCTTCGGAGAAGAGAAGCGACCGCCACCGCGAGCTTCTTCAGCAATCAGACGCTGTCGTTGACGAAGTGATCGCGGCCGACGTGGTCATCATCTCAACTCCGATGTGGAATTTCTCCTTACCATCTGTTTTGAAAGCATGGCTCGACCATCTCTCAAGAGCTGGCCGAACATTTTCTTACTCATCGTCAGGCCCCGTCGGCCTTCTTGATGCGAAGAAGAAAGTTTACTTCATCATCTCAAGTGGAAGTCGCTTTTCATCAGGCCCGTTCGCCGCATGGGACCTCGCGACTCCGTTCCTGAAAGCTGTCTTCGGCTTCATGGGCGTTCCGAGCGTCGAAGTTATTCGGGTTGAAGGAACCAACCACCAAATCGGTCGCGACAGCGCCGTTCAAGCCGCTAAAGACCAAATCGATCAACTCTTTTCAAAAGAAAGAATCACTGCATGAAAAAGCTCGAAGGAAAAATCGCACTCATCACTGGCGGCAACTCCGGAATCGGCCTCGCCACGGCTCAGCTCTTCAAAGATGAGGGTGCGAAAGTCATCGTCACCGCGAGCTCGTTAAGCACGTTCGACAAAGCGAAGGCCGAGCTGGGAGCACACTTTGATGTCATTCAAGCGGATGTTTCAAAGACCGCGGATCTCGACCGCCTTATGGATACCGTGAAGCAGAAATACGGCGGCTTGGATGTTCTCGTGGCCAACGCGGGCATCGCGAACTTCCTCCCGACGACCGAGATCACCGAAGACTTTTATGACCGGATGATGAACATCAATGTGCGCGGACTCTTTTTCACCGTTTCTAAAGCGCTGCCGCTTCTCCGCAAGGGCAGCTCGGTCATTTTGACCGGAAGCTCGATCTCAATCAAAGGCATGCCCGGTGGGTCAGTTTACGCAGCGACAAAGGCAGCCGTCAGAAGTCTCGCACGCACATGGAGCACCGAGATTCCTCCATCGCAGACGCGGTTCAACGTTCTTGCTCCGGGACCAACCGAAACTCCGATTTTCTCAAAAGCGGGATTCACGGAAGAGCAGCAAAAAGGCTTCTACGACCAAATCCTCACGACTGTTCCCGCAGGCCGAATGGCTAAGTCAGAAGAGATGGCAAAAGCGGCACTTTTCCTGGCGACGAGCGATTCCTCTTACGTTGTTGGCACTGAGCTCTTCGTTGATGGCGGTATCAGCCAAATCTAAAAGCGGCGGGGTGACGAGGAGTCACCCCGACCTTCCCTGACTTGACACGCGCGGCCTCAATGCGAAGCTCGAAGCATGCAAAAGTTTTTGTGCTGCGTGCTCGCTATGATTCTCTTAAGTTCGTGCACGAAAAAGAGCGATAAGCCCGAGATCTGGATTTACACATCCATCTACAAAGATACGGTTGCAGATTTACAACCGAAGCTCGAAGCAAAATTCCCGCAGTACAAGTTTAACTTCTTTCAAGCTGGATCCGAAGAAATCTCCGCGAAAGTGAACGCAGAAGAGTTAGCAGGCGGAACACGCGCCGATATCCTCATATTCTCCGATCGGTTCTACTTCGAGGAGCTCGCAACTAAAGGTCGGTTCGAGAAACTGACGTCACCGCTGGTCAAACAAGTGCCCGAGTCGATGAAAAACAAGGACGGCTACTACGCCGCGGTTTCGTTGCCGGTCATGGTCATGATTTACAACTCCGAAGCCGTCGCCACTCCTCCGAAGACATTTAAAGAAATGTCGGGTCCTGAGTGGAAAAACAAATTTACGACGGGCAGTCCTTTAGCCAGCGGCACCAACTTTACGACAGTCGCGTTTTTGCAAAAGGCGTATGGGTGGGATTGGTTCAAGGCTTTACGCGCAAACGACACGATCTCCGAAGGCGGAAATAGTTCGGTGGTCCGTCGCGTGCAGACGAAAGAGCGGCCTGTCGGGTGGGTCCTTCTCGAGAACGCTCTCCGTCTTCACGAGAAAAACAGCAAAATTAAAGTCGTCTACCCCGAAGATGGAGTGATTCTTCAGAACAACGCGATGGCGATCATCAAAAAGAAAGCGGATCGAAAGCCTGCGCAAGATGTGGCCGATTGGTTTCTCGGAAACGAAGGCCAGGACTCGATGGTGCGCGCGAGATTGATGTACGCGAGTATGCCGGGGCGACCTGCTCCGAAGGGAGCGCCTGAACTCACCGAGATCATGAAGAAGGCGCACAAGTGGGATCAATCGACGATTGATGAATTCATGAAAAACCGCGAAACGATCAAAGAAGAGTTCGCGAAGATCATGCTGCAATGAGACTGCGCTCAGCACTTTCCATCCGGAGCCTCCTTCTTTTCTTCGCGGCCGCTCTGATTTTCATTCTTTGCGTGATTCCGTTTGCGAGTTTGATCTATCGAGTCGTCTCTGCCGACGGCGATTTCTCGATTGCGGTTTTCGGTGATGTGATCGCTGCACCCGCGGTGAGACTCGCCGTGGTCAACACGCTCAAGGTTTGCATCTCGATCACGGCCCTCAGCTTAATCGTCGCTGTTCCGCTCGCTTGGCTCATCACTCGATGGGATTTGCCTTTCGCATCTCGAGCGCGGTCGTGGCTGAGTCTTCCGTTTGCAATTCCGCCCTACGTAGGGGCGATCGCCTGGATTTATCTCGCCAATCCCTCAACCGGTCTTTTCAACAACGTCCTTGGTGCTCCGATCTTCAACATCTACTCCGTCACAGGTTTGATCTTTGTTGAGACGAGCTTTCTCTACACGTTTGTCTTTCTCGGAGTGACGTCGGCACTTGATCGAATGGATTCCTCCTTCGAAGAAGCCGCGAGACTGTCTGGCGCCTCTCCGTGGCGAGTCTTTCGCGACATTACTCTTCCGATCATTCGGCCTTCACTCATGAGTGGAGGACTTCTCGTGTTTCTTGCAGCCGTGGCAAGTTTCGGAGTGCCAGCACTCATCGGTGGCCCAGCCCGCATCTATCTCCTGACGACACAGATTTACAATTTCCAACGAATCGGGTCGATGAGCGGATTTTTGAAAGCGGCCGCACTGGCGATTCTTTTGATGTTCGTCGCGCTCTTTCTTCTGATCGCATCCCAGATCGTTATTTCGTCGAAGAAGATGCAAACCGTCTCCGGAAAGACGGCGCGCCCGTCTACTTTTTCGTTGGAGAAATGGAAATGGCCCGCCTTCGCGGTCGTCGCCTTCTTCTGGTGTGTTGTCTTCGTGGCCCCCGTGACCGGGATCTTGCTCTCATCATTGAGCCGAACTCAAGGTGACCTCGCACTTGCGAACTTTACGTTAGCGAATTGGACGCGCATTCTTTTTGAAACCGATGAGACGGTTCGCGCGTTTAGAAACAGCCTATTGACGGCCGCCGGTGCCGCCACTCTGGCTTCGGTTGTTGCCATCTTCGTCTCTTACATCTCGGTCAAGACGCGGCTCAAAGGGCGCGCCGTTTTCGACCTGTTCTCGTCACTTCCGTACGCCATCCCGGGAACGGTCGTCGCGCTCGCACTCATCATGTCGTTTAGCTCGTCATTCCTGGGTGTTCTGCCTTCGCTCTACAACACGCTCACGCTGATCTTGATCGCTTATTTCGTGAAGTACTTAAGCTTCTCGATCAAAACGATGAGCGATGGCTATCGACAAATCGATGACGTGCTCGCCGAAGCCGCACACATGAGCGGAGCGAACTGGTCTCAGACACTCGTCACGATCTGGATTCCGCTCCTGATGCCGGCGCTTATCGCATCCTGGTTTCTGGTCTTCATGCCGGCCTTAAGTGAAATGACGATGACGCTTCTTCTGACGGGACCAGGTCTTGAGACGATCGGAACTCTGACGTTTCAACTTCAAGAATATGCCGATGCGAGCGGTGGTGGTGCCTCGGTTCTCGCTTTGATCGTGATCGCGACGGTGATTTTGATCAACGTCATCGTCAAGCGCGTTTCGCGCGGAAAGTATGGATTATGAGTACGGTCGAATTTTCCAACGTCTCAAAAGCATTTCCGGGCGGAGCCGGGAAGGCCGTCGACGACTTCAATTTGAAAATCGCGAGTGGAGAATTCGTTTCGTTCTTAGGGCCATCAGGCTGCGGAAAGACGACTTCGCTTCGGATGCTGGCGGGACTTGAGCGCAATACGTCGGGACGAATCTTGATCGATGGAGTCGTTGTCGCCGAACCTGAGTCTCGACTGTTTGTACCGCCCGAAAAGCGACACGTCGGGATGGTTTTCCAGTCTTACGCGGTCTGGCCTCACATGTCGGTTTTCGAAAATGTCGCGTATCCTCTCAAAATTTCGAAGCGTCCAAAAGCGGAGATCGCTCAGCGAGTGACTGAGATGCTAGCCGTGGTCGAACTCTCGGGTCTTGAACAGAGAATGCCGAGTCAGTTGAGCGGTGGCCAACAGCAGCGCGTGGCGCTTGCCCGCGGGCTCGTGATGCAGCCTAAGGTTTTACTACTTGATGAACCGTTATCGAACTTAGATGCAAAGCTTCGCGAAAAGATGAGAGTCGATATTCGCGCGATTCAGCAGAAGCTGGGGTTGACGGTCGTGTACGTCACCCACGATCAAGTCGAAGCTAACACGATGAGCGATCGTATCGTGATCATGAGGGCCGGGCATATCGTTCAAACAGGAACGCCCGACGAAATTCGCCGGGCGCCTGTCGATGCTTTCGTTGCCGACTTTATACGTTAAAGCCTCGAACTAGAGCGTCGTGACACCACGTACGAGGCGATCCAAACTTTCGGCACTACCGAACTGGAGGCCTTCATGAAGTCACGTGCTGCTGTCGCTTTTGGACCCGGAAAACCGCTTGAGATCGTCGAAGTCGACGTTGCTCCTCCGCGCAAAGGCGAAGTCCTTGTGCGAATCACTCACACAGGCGTTTGCCACACGGATGCATTCACGTTGAGTGGCGACGATCCCGAAGGCATTTTTCCGGCGATCCTCGGGCATGAAGGCGGCGGCATCGTCGTTGAAGTCGGCGAAGGGGTCACGAGTTTGAAGAAGGGCGATCACGTCATTCCGCTCTATACGGCTGAATGCCGCGAATGCAAATTCTGTCTTTCGGGAAAAACAAACCTCTGCCAGAAAATCCGCGCCACACAAGGCAAAGGCTTAATGCCCGATGGAACGACTCGTTTCTCGTATAACGGTCAGCCGATCTATCACTACATGGGAACAAGCACGTTCAGCGAATATACCGTTGTTCCTGAGATCTCTCTCGCGAAGATCAACCCTGAAGCGCCACTCGAGAAAGTGTGTTTGCTCGGATGCGGAGTGACCACCGGAATCGGCGCCGTTCACAACACAGCCAAGGTGAAAGAAGGCGAGACGGTTGCCGTCTTTGGCCTCGGCGGTATCGGCCTCGCGGTGATTCAAGGAGCGAAACAGGCAAAGGCGGGTCGAATTATCGCCGTTGATCTCAATCCGTCAAAGTTTGCTCTCGCAAAAGAGTTCGGCGCGACCGACTGCGTGAATCCGAAAGATCACGACAAACCCATTCAGCAGGTCATCGTCGACATGACAGACGGCGGAGTCGATTACTCGTTTGAATGTGTCGGCAACGTGCAGGTGATGCGCGCCGCCCTAGAGTGTTGTCACAAAGGTTGGGGCGAGAGTGTCATTATCGGAGTAGCGGGAGCGGGCCAAGAGATCTCGACGAGACCATTTCAACTCGTCACGGGCCGCGTCTGGAAAGGCTCGGCTTTCGGAGGCGTTAAAGGGCGCACCGAACTTCCCGGCATGGTCGAGAAAGCGATGAAGGGCGACATCAAGCTTGATCCGTTCATCACGCACAAACTGCCGCTTGAGAAAATCAACGAAGCTTTCGATCTCATGCACGAAGGCAAATCGATTCGCACGGTGATTCACTTTTGAAACCGCTCAAAACTCACAAAACATTCGGCGGTCTCACTCAGTTCTGGGAGCACGACTCCGAAGTCACCAAGACGAAGATGAAATTCTCGACGTTCACTCCGTCGAAGGCTCCGCGGGGTGCCCTGATCTTTTTGTCGGGCCTCACCTGCACCGATGAAAACTTCATCACGAAAGCGGGCGCGCAGCGTAAACTCGAAGAAGCGGGACTCATGGTCATCTGCCCCGATACCTCACCTCGCGGATTATCATTGGCTGGTGAACACGAGAGTGACGATTTCGGATCTGGAGCCGGTTTTTACGTGGACGCGACGACTGAGGGCTATCGCGACCACTACCGCATGTACTCCTATGTCACGAACGAGATCTACGATCTTCTCCAGAAACAATTCGGTGTCTCGAGCATTTCGATCAGTGGGCATTCGATGGGCGGTCACGGTGCTCTCGTGATGGCACTTCGTGAGCCGATGAAATTTCGTTCCGTCTCGGCCTTCTCGCCGATCGTTAATCCGGTCGAGGCTCCGTGGGGCCAGAAAGCGTTCAAAGGATATCTCGGAAGCGTCGATGCCGGAAAAACCTACGACGCGACGGAATTGGTTCTTGCTGGCCACCGCGCGACTTCACAAATCTTAATCGATCAAGGCCTCAGCGACGGGTTTCTCGAGCGGCAGCTTTTGACGAAAAATTTTGAAGAAGCCTGTCGATCAACCGGCGTGAAAGCAAACATCCGTATGCGCGAAGGTTATGATCACAGCTACTATTTCATTTCGACATTTATCGGCGAGCATATCGACTTTCACGCCTCCCATGTAAAGGCTTAGTCTTTGGCGATTCCATCGAAGATGTGTGCGAGCTGCGGTCGCTCGTTTGAGTACAGAAAGAAGTGGGCCAAGAATTGGGCCGAAGTGAAGTATTGCAGTGACGAATGCCGTCGAAATAAGACCAAATTCGATTATCGTGAGAGGATTCTGAGCGAACTCAAATCAAGACCGCGCGGGGCCACGATCGCCGCTCATGAAATCAGCGGAACTGATGATAAAAGCGCAGACGTTGAAACTATTAAGCGAAGCGCAAGACTCCTTGTGGGATCGGGAGAGATCGAGTTCGTTCAGAACGGTCGCGTCGTCGATCCCGACACGGCTCGCGGTGAAGTCTTCTTCAGGCTTCGCTGACGCTTGTTTAATAAAAACTCAATAAAACCAATATGTCCCGTGGAGCCGGCGCTCAGGAGATTTGCGCCGAATAGGTCGCCTCGATCTCGTCATAGATGTTTTCTATTTCACTTCGCAGGAGTTTCGAAGAACGATGTTGTCTCTAGTTTAAACACAACGAGGAGACTCAATGTTCACCAAGACACTCACGGCCGTAGCCTCGATCGCTCTTTGCGTATCGACTTTGGCACACGCCGATCAACAACCAAAAGCCGACGGAAAATCGACTTCGAGCGAAAGCTTCGCGGATCGTAAGACTGTCGCGAACTCATTTTGGTGGCCAGATCGTCTCGATCTCGCGCCACTCCGTCTGAACGGTAAGGAATCAAACCCGAACCAAGCCGACTACGATTACGCGAAAGCGTTCTCGAAGCTCGATTTGAAAGCGGTGAAAGCTGACATCGCAAAAGTTCTCACCACATCTCAAGATTGGTGGCCAGCCGATTACGGAAACTATGGTCCTTTCTTTATCCGGATGGCTTGGCACTCGGCCGGCACTTACAGAATTATCGATGGCCGCGGCGGAGCAGCCGGCGGTCAACAGCGTTTCGAGCCGCTCAACAGCTGGCCCGATAACGTGAGCTTGGAT
Organism: Pseudobdellovibrionaceae bacterium; assembly: GCA_913774795.1. Lineage (GTDB taxonomy): Bacteria > Bdellovibrionota > Bdellovibrionia > Bdellovibrionales > JAMPXM01 > CAJYOV01. Next base: position 10,011 of record CAJYIL010000086.1, on the reverse strand, counting down.
AAAGCGCGCCGACTCCTCTGGCCGGTGAAGCAGAAGTACGGAAAAGCTCTTTCGTGGGCCGACATCATGGTCCTCGCGGGCAACGTCTCGCTTGAGCAAATGGGTTTCAAAACGTTCGGATTCTCCGGGGGTCGCGTCGACGCCTGGGAACCTGACCTCACTTACTGGGGACCTGAAAAGCGCTTTCTCGCTGACGACCGCCACAAGACTCCAGACGGCTCACTCCAGAAGCCTCTCGGTGCGGTGCAAATGGGTTTAATTTACGTGAACCCAGAAGGACCTGGAGGAAAACCAGATCCGCTCGCAGCCGCAAAAGATATTCGCGAGGCGTTTGGCCGGATGGCGATGAACGATGAAGAAACGGTCGCGTTGATCGCGGGTGGTCACTCGTTTGGTAAAGCCCACGGTGCGCACGATCCATCGAAATGCGTCGAAGCTGCTCCGGGCGGAGCGCCGATCGAGCAGCAGGGTTTCGGCTGGAAGAACAAGTGCGGAGAAGGAAAAGGTAAAGACACGGTCACGTCGGGTCTCGAAGGGGCCTGGACATCGACGCCGACACAATTCTCGATCCAATATCTCCAGAACTTGTACGCGTTCGAATGGAAACTCACGAAGTCGCCAGCGGGTGCTTCGCAGTGGATTCCGACCGACGAGAATGCATCGCAAATGGTCCCGGACGCTCATGATCCGACGAAGCGTCACGCGCCGATCATGTTCACGACCGATCTCGCCTTGAGAATGGATCCTGAATACCAGAAGATTACGAAGCGCTTCCTGGCAAATCCGAAGGAGTTCGAAACAGCTTTCGCAAAAGCTTGGTTCAAGCTCACTCATCGTGACATGGGCCCTCGTGCTCGCTACGTCGGTTCAGAAGTGCCGAAAGAAGAACTCAGCTGGCAAGATCCGATTCCGAAAGCTGCATATGTGATGAATGCAGGCGACATCGCAAATATGAAGTCGCGTATCGCGAAGTCGGGTCTCACGACGCCTGAATTGATTCGTACAGCTTGGGCGGCAGCCGCTTCTTTCCGCGGAACAGATAAACGCGGCGGCGCAAACGGAGGCCGTCTTCGTTTGGCTCCGGAGAAAGATTGGGCGGTCAATAATCCGGACGAAGTTCAAAAAGTTCTCGGCAAACTCACAGAGATCCAAAAAGCATCGGGCAAAAAAGTGTCGATGGCGGATTTGATCGTTCTCGGTGGTGTTGTCGGAGTTGAGCAAGCGGCTAAAGCGGGTGGAGTGAAAGTCACTGTTCCGTTCACACCAGGTCGCGCCGACTCAACGCAAGAACAAACCGACGTACAGTCGTTCGCGGTTCTTGAACCGAAAGCCGACGCTTTCCGCAACTACTTCAACAAAGGTGCCTACATGGCGCCGCTCGATATGATGATTGAGCGCGCGAACATGCTCCAGTTGTCAGTGCCTGAAATGACGGTTCTCATGGGTGGTCTCCGTGTTCTCGGTGCGAATGCCGAAGGTTCGAAAAACGGCGTGTTCACTTCGAAGCCAGGCGTTCTGTCGCAAGACTTCTTCGTCAACCTTCTCGATATGTCGACGAAGTGGGAAAAAGTCGCGGATCAAGAGGGCCTCTACCAAGGCGTTGATCGTAAAACGGGAGCCGTGAAGTGGACAGCGACGAATGTCGATTTGATCTTCGGCTCGCTCTCGGAGCTTCGCGCGGTCTCGGAGTACTACGCAGCTTCCGATGCGAAACAGACGTTCGCAAACGACTTCGTTCGCGCGTGGACGAAAGTGATGAACAACGATCGCTTCGACGTCACGATGAAGGGTCGTAAGATCTAACTGATCGTGAGAATCGGTTAAACGGGGCTGCTCGAAAGAGCGGCCCTTTTTCGTTTCAGAGTGAATCAATTCGTACGTCTAGATTTCGTATCTGTAAACCGGCCAAGCGTTTGCCGAAGAGTTCTTCGTGAACAAGCAGCGCATCCTCCATTTTTTCGGATCTTTTGGGATCGCGAAAGCGCCTTCGGATCAGCGTGACCGAGTGCGTGCGCTCAACTTGAAAGTGGCGTCAGATCTTGCGTTTGGTTCGCTCTTCACCCTCGCGTGGGTCTTTGCTGGCGCCTGGAAGATCGTCGCACTCTCACTCGCACTTTCAGCAACCGCTCCTCTCATTTGGTTTTTTCATATCCAAGGTTCATTCCGAGCGGCTCGGCTCTTGAGCTCGACCGCGTTTGGCTTGACGGTTGCGATCTCGACCGTGTTCATCGGTGCGAGGATGAACGTTGCAACATTCCTGTTCGCGGGAATCGTGACCATCTATGCGGTTTATGAGAATTGGGAGAAGACTGAACGTCGCCTGGCTTTGCTGATGACCTTCGCTCTCGCTGCGGGTTCCTCTTGGTGGGCACTCCGCAACGGCCCGATTCTCGTGATCGGACCAGAGTGGTTCGGGTGGATGCAAGGCATAATTTGGACCGCATCTGTTGGGATGCTGATCTCCCAGATACGTATCTTCTTAGAAAAAGTCGAGAGACAAGGCGCTGCGCTTCGCGAACGTGAGGCCATTGCCTCCGCGATCTTCGATCAAGCCGCGACCGGCCTCAACATCGTGAGCGCAGATGGGCGTTTTTTGAGATCGAATCGAGAGATGTGCCGCATGCTCGGAATGACCGAAGAAGAGATGCTCTCGCAAACGGTTGCCTCGATCACCGATCCCGTTGAATTGGAGCGAACTCAATCTGATATGGATCGCGTGAATTTACGAGCGATTGAGACGCTGAAGAAGGAAAGGCGTTACCGTCACAAACTCGGCCACTACGTCCAGACTAACCTTCAAGCACAAGCCCTCTATGACGACGAAGGAAAGTTAAAGTACTATATTTCCTCGATTCAGGATTTAACCGAGATTAAAGCGACGGAGCAAAAACTTCTCCAAGCTTCGAAGATGTCGTCACTGGGTGAAATGGCGGGTTCGATCGCGCATGAGATCAATACACCTCTCGCGATTATTCAGCTCAGTGCAGAACAACTCGAAGATCCTGAGTTACGCGCGCAACTGACATCAGAAGAGCTCAGCTCGATTGCTGCAACGATGAGCTCGACCGTACAACGAGTGGCCAAAATCGTAAAAGGGCTCAAGGCGTTTGCGAGAAATGCGGAACAAGACCCACTCGAAGAAATTCGCCTGAGCGATGTTCTTGAAGACACACTCGAACTTTGCCGAGAAAAATTTAAGCATAACGGAATAGAACTGAAGACCGAGATCAACTCGAACATCCGTGTTGCGTGTCGCTCGACTCAAATCTCCCAGGTGTTTTTAAATTTGCTCAGCAACGCGATCGATGCCGTCTCGAGCGATCATGAATCCAAAGAGAGCTGGGTTCGTGTTGAAGCATTCGAGTTCGACGATAAAGTTGTCGTCAAAGTTGTCGATTCAGGTCGCGGTATTCCTCAAGCGATCGCTGATCGCATTTTAGAACCGTTCTTTACGACGAAGCCGTTCGGTCAAGGGACCGGTCTAGGCCTCAGCATTTCGAAAGGCCTCGTCGAAACTCATTCGGGACGACTTTATCTCGACCGCGACCATGAGCGAACGTGTTTTGTGGTCGAGCTTCCGGCTCTTCGCTCGCACAAGATCGCTGTTTAAAGAGCACACGCGGTTTTGAGCGCGTTCCACTCATCCTCGCTCAACGCCGGCGTTGGGCTTTCGACAACAGCGCTCGCAGCCATCTGCGACCTTGATTCAGAATCGGGATGATCAGACAGCATGGTGGGTCCAAATGACGGGAGACGCTTGAAGAAATTTGCCAGGGGCTGAGTCGCGATGTGCGCGGCTTGAAGTCGAGAAATCGCACTGCGGTCGGCAGCCTCTTCTTGCGAGCGAGTGAAAGTCAAATTAGCAACTTGCGTGAATAGGTTCGCAAGGCCCGACGTTTCTCCGATTTGCGCGAGAAGGATCGCCGTGACCAAGCGGCCTGAAATCGAATGGAGCACATCACGATTCCGGACGTGCGCCATTTCGTGCGCGACGACACCCGCGACTTCGTCGGCGTTGAATGCGCCTTTCAGGAGCCCTGTGTTGATGTAGATAGAGCCGCCCAAAAATGCGAAGGCATTGACCTCGCGAGCTCTCACGATTCGCAGGCTGATCGAGAATTCATCATCACCCGGCAGCAGAAGACGTTTTCGAAGTTTCTCAAGAGCGACCGCAGCGTCTTTCGGAAGCTCGCATTCGGAATCGTTAAAGACCGGCAATTTTCTTGCCCAACGCGTTTCGACCGTCGGCGGGATGAGCGTCACCGCCCAGTTCAGGCTGGCGGCAAGGAGTGCGGCGATGATCAATGCGCCGCCAATCCAAAATAAGCCGGTTCGCTTCGAGGACTCCATCGTCAGTGATTGAAAAAAAAGATTCGAAGCAAGGTGAAAATCAGCACCGCAAAGAAAATGAAGATGCCGATCGGGCCACCTTGCATTCGTCGCGCCGAAACGCCCATTGAGCCACGACCCGCATCGAGAACAGCGGCACCTGCGACATCGGAAGCATCAACGAACGTGTCTCGATCTTGAATGATCGCTTGCGGAAGAAGTGATTTCGACTTCGTGGAAGCACCAGGCATCCTCTTCACGGCTGTTCCGATCGCCATGAATTCGACGAGGCCGCCTCCGAGATCGTAAACCTTCGTCTTCACGCCGATGACTTCGTCAGCCCCGTATTTCTCGGCGTCCTTCTCGATTCTTTCGAGAGCTTTTTCGCGTGCTTCGTAAAGGATCTCGGTCAGACCTGAAACCTCTCCTCCACCCAAAGACTGAAAGAAGGCGCCGATCCCTCCGGCGAGGCCGAGTGAATAAACTGAAACACCCATCACTAGACGAACCGGCATGTAGCCGATGTTCATCATGTTCCAGAGTTCTTCGTTTGTCATATCGCTCGTAATCGGTTCGCGTGCGCCCTCCAGAAGAGGGTGGTGAGAGGCGGTTCCGACCATCATCATCTCTTGTGCGCCCATCAGAGGTGCGATCGACGTTTTGATTCCGATGACGGCGTTTGCGCCGAAACGTTTGGCATCATCGATGATTCTTTGAAGAGCGAGGTGCCGCGTTCGATCGAAGATTTCAGAGTACTGAGTGACCTCTCCACGCTTAAGGGCTCGAAAGGCTCCGGCAATATTTCCTCCGACTCCGATGGAGTAGGCGACGTTGCCGAAGACGAAATGAATTGGATCGAAGCCCGAGTCAATCTGGCAATATAGCTCTTGGGCATCTGCCGATGTGGAAAACATTGATGATCTTTGTGGATCGCCGCCGGCCCGATGTACAGTGGAGCCAGTCGTAATGAATTCGAGATTGCCGCCGTGGTTGATGAGGTCGAAGGTCACTCCCGTCAATCCAACGCCGCCGTACTGGCGGGCTTCATCCATCATTCGTGCAAACGAATTCGAACGTCCCTCGCGGACAAGTTTGGTGATTTCGGTGACCTCGCCACCTCCGAGTGTCGAAAGCCCGGCCCCGATTCCTCCGCCCACGCCGATCGCGACGACGCTGTTCCCGATACACAGTTGACCCGGGGTTTGACCGATTTGGTGAAGGCAGTAGATCTCGTTACCCGAAAGACCTGAGACTTTTTGGTGAGTTTTCATGATTTAAGCGTGTCGTTGGCCTCCCGAACTGTCTAGGGAAATGGAGAAAGTTTCGGCTCGGCGGGCCAGGCTAAAAAGTGAGACCCTTTTCAAGGGAAAAGTGCTACTCCCTGGCGCGATGAAAAAGCTCCTTCTTCTCGCCGCTTTTACGATCTCGGGTTGTTCGTCTTCAAACGACGTCGGCAACGTCACAAAGCAACTCTCTGATGACTTCTTCGTAACCGTCGCGGATATCGGCGGCTCGTTACCGGGTTCGGCGGTCTTAAAGCTTGATGATGTCAGCGATAAGACCTCGTGTGAGAAAGCCCTCACGCGAGCGGTTTGCGAAACGAACGCGACGGCCCAACAGATTTCCTACCGCTACAACTCGATTCAATGCGGTGCCAAGAGCGCCCAATATGTACCGGCGCTAATGGAAATTTACGAAGAGATGCCAGAGCGAATGCGTCTCTCCCTCTGTACGCTCGATCGAGTTTTCATCTCCGACGGCATCACTTCCACCGCTTTCGCATCGAGTGTGACCGACTCCTTCGGGACAACGACTGGTGGCTACATCGGAATGCGCAAGGCAACTTTCTTAGCGCAGCCGACGTCGGCGCAAATCGTTTCCTGGAAAGAGCAGTTGGCGTTCGGTGGATCGACGGAGTTTCTCGCAAATGACCCGAAGCTTGTTCAGATCAATTATGATTTGAAGATGTCGGTCTTGAAGTCAGATGGCCTGTTCTACGTTCTCATGCACGAGCTCGGGCACCTGATCGACTTTAATAACAACGTGAATTCGCGCTCGGGTTGGTCGACCGATTGGTCGAAGATGAGCTGGAGTGATTCGGAGAGCCCGATCGCGAGCGCCACGTTTCTTCACCGCGATGATTTCTGTTTCTACAACTGCCAGTCGTATTTAAATCCAAGCGATGCGAAAGCCATCTACGATTCGCTCTCGCAAAGCGCTTTCGTCACGACATACGCAGCACAGACTCCGTACGAAGATTTCGCGGAGAATTGGGCGTGGCACATGATGGAGATCTCAAAATCTCCGAACTACACGATCACGGTCCCGGGTCAGGGCACTGTTGACATGAACGAGGTCTTCCGCGCCAACCCGAAAGTGCGTGCGAAGATGGATGTCGTCGAACAAATGTGGAACGACCCAAAAACCGTCATCGATAACCGCCACCCAGCCCATTAAGCAACTGCAAGGCGCCTGAGTTTCAAAGTCAGATAAAGGCCGACAAAGTTCACGGCCACCAGCACGGCGTTCGTGACGGCGAAGACCCAATTCTCAAGTAAAATGCTATAGGTGACGAAGCCGATTTCGGCGACGACCTGGCCGCTGAAAAGCCATTTTGAAACGCCACGGCTCGTGCGTTCGCGCCACTGTTTGTGAATTTGAATGGTGAGTGTGAGAAGAAGAACGAAGGAGCTGAACCAACCGATAAACTCTGTCATTGGTTCAGCTTAAAGGTCGCTAGAGGCGACACTCGTCATTTCAAGATGTCTTTTTCTTTTTCTTTTTAGAACGCTTGCCGGTCTCGTCTGAGGCATCGTGCTTCGCCATGTACATCGACGCACGCTTGTAACCTGTCGAAGCCGGAGCGCGGTCGGCTTTAGCCGAGGCGTGCGCGACTCTTGAAGATTTGTGCGAAGTCGAGGCCGAATGCTTCTTCTTCTTTTTCTTCTTTCGTTTTTCGGTGTCGTGATGTTTGTGCGTTTTCGCCTGTGCGCTCACGGACGATAACGTCGTGACGGCGAAGGCAAAAGCGACCATCAGGATCATTGCAAAGCTGCTGACTTTCTTCATGTGGGCTCCTGGTGAATGTGACAAGAAACCCTTCGGATTTTTCGAGCCGCCACTGAACGTTTACGTGGCTTGCGTCTCAATTTGAGTTAGCCCTATGCCTCGGCTGACAACCGTGAGAGTTTGGGCCAAAGGCAATTTGCGATTTTATGTTTAAAGATTTCATTCTCCAATACGGCGCGTGGGCGGTCGCGATCGGGACCTTCTTCGAAGGTGAAACGATTGTCGTCGCCGCGGGCGCGATGGCTCACAAGGGTCTTCTGAATTTCTGGGAGATCGTCTTTGCGGCGTTTGCCGGAAGTACGCTGGGAGACATGACGTGGTTTCTCGGTGGGCGATACTTTGGTCGCCCTCTGTTGGATCGAAATGAGAAATGGCGCAAACGGAGCGAGCGCATACAAGCGTTCACGAAGCGGTTCGGTGTGGGATTCATCCTTGTTTTCAGATTCATGTACGGCATACGGACGGTTACACCCGCGGTCTTGGGCGCAACTCATTATCCGGTCGCGCGCTACATGATCCTGAATGCGATCAGCGCCGCAATATGGGCCTTTTGTTTTACGTCGATCGGTTGGGGAGTGGGCGAGGCGCTTACGCATATCCTCGCCAGACGGGGCCGAATCATTGAGCTCTTGATCGCGGCCGTTGTTGTCTCGATCGTCGGATGGACAGCTTGGCACTTCTTAAAGAAGCGCACGCCGCTTGATGATGAGGCGGCTGGCGACCAGCCACCTGACAAGAAAGCTTAAGCCGGATCGTAAATCTCTTCGGGATTATCAAGGCGAAGATCGCCTTCCCAGCGAGCCATCACGGCCGACGCCAAACAGTTGCCGACCAAGTTTGTTCCTGTGCGCGCCATATCCATCAGCGTATCGACACCGAGAATAAGAACGGCAGATTCAATCGGAATACCAAACGTCACGAGCGTCGCGCTTAAGATCACGAACGACGCACGTGGAACAGCGGCGACACCTTTCGAAGAAATCATCAGCGAGAGCATCATCACGAGCTGTTCTTTAATCGAAAGGTGAATTCCCGCGGCTTGCGCGCAGAACACAGACGCCAGAGCGAGATACAACGTCGAGCCGTCGAGATTGAAGGAATAGCCGAGTGGCAAGACGAACGAGACGATTCTCTTCGGCACACCGAACTTCACCATGTTTTGGAGAGCGTCGGGCAAAGCAGCATCAGACGATGTCGTTGTGAACGCGATGAGAGCTGGTTCACGAACGGCTTTCCAGAATTTTTTGATAGGGATTCGCGCGAGCATCAAAACCGGAACAAACACCGCGAGAATGAAGACGATCAACGTGCCGTAGAGGGTGGCCACAAGTTTTGCGAGATGGAGAAGCACGTCGGCGCCAGAATGCGCAACCGTGTTTGCCATCGCCGCGCCAACTCCGATCGGTGCGAACTTCATGATCATGCCCGTGAATTTGAACATCACTTCCGACAAGCTCTCGCAAACTTCGAGCATTGTTTCGCGGTGACGACCTTTGAGTTGCGAGAGAGCGAGACCGAAGAGAACGGCGAAGAAGACAATTTGCAAAACGTCGTTCGTCGCTGTCGCCTCGACGATCGATTTCGGGAAAATGTGCTCAATCAACTCGCCCGTCGTCAGTGGCTTCGCAGTCACGACGTTCGAAGCCGACGCAGGCGGCAGTTGAATGCCGACACCGGGTTCAAGAACGTTGACCGCGACGAGTCCGAAAAGCAAAGCGAGTGTCGTGACAATTTCGAAGTAGACAAGCGACTTCAACGCAAGACGACCGGTTTGCTTCATGTCGCTGGTGTGGCCCGCGATACCGACGACTAATGTTCCGAACAGGATCGGGGCGATGATCGATTTGATCAGGCGCAGGAAAATGTTCGAGAGCACCTGGTAGCCCGGCGACCATTCTGGGAAGGCGAAGCCGAGACCAATGCCGACGACCAGCGCGATGAAAATCCAGTGCGTGAGAGACAGTTTTTTAAGCATGACTGGAGCCTAGCACTGGCCCTAGAGCTAGGCGAGAACGAAAACGCTGGCCTTCCCTAGACGGGCGAAACTAGCGATCCTGTTTGGGCTATGAAACTCATCTTTGTGTGGCTCCTCACCGTCGTCATGTCGACGCCCGCGTTCGCGCTTTTTTCGGTCGATGACGAAACGCTCGATCAAAAAGTTGACCGACTCGATCATCAAGAGCGCTTGAGCTTTTGGGACGTGTTCTCCGAAGTTCCCAACACTTACATGAATGCGGGCTCAATTGCGGCACAACGCGCGGAGCGATCGAAGTGGTTGACCGTCGGACTCACGACGATCGGTGCTCTTTACTACGACCAAGACCTATTCCTTGAGGCACAGAAGTGGGGCCGGAGCTGGGGCCTTTCGAATAAAGATGAATTGAAGCCTTACGGGAACATCAACGGATTTACTTTGATGTGGGGACCGAGCGATGTGTCGTCGACTCTCTATTTCTTGGGCGACGGATGGATTCACATCGGCGGGGCGGTTGGCTTTCTTGGCTACGGGTATTTCGCGGATCGCACGCGGCCCTTCAACACGGCGATCGAAATGCTTAACGGCTTTTTGTGCGCGACGATCTTCGAGCAGGCGTTAAAGCGTGCGTTCGGTCG
>CAJYIL010000085.1 GCA_913774795.1 Pseudobdellovibrionaceae bacterium | reverse complement strand
GTTAAGCGGAACAACTTCATCCGGTTCCATGAACACCGTTTGCTTCGATTGCGAAGCCGCGTGAATGATGCCCGGGAAGAAGTGCTGCATGCCGGATTTGACCGGAATGACCCAGCGGCCTTCGCGGTTCGTGACGAAACGCTCTTGAACGACCGGCTCCATCTCATGCGCCTTCGTCAGACGATCGAGCACGTTCTGGATTTGACGTGTTTGGTTTTGCTTTTCGCGGTGAAGATTGTAGAGCGTCTCAGAGGCGTCGGTTCTAATTTCTCCTGATGGCGTCATGATTTGATCGATCGCGCTTAAAGGAGCTGTTGCGTCCATGAGGCGTTTTTTCAATCCCGTCACCCACGGTGACGAGAGCGGACGAAACACTTCGCTCAGGGCGACGACTTCGATGCAAAAGCGGCGAGCGTCGCGCAACTCCATCGTCGTGAGAACCGCTTCGCGCTTCAGTCGCTGAAACCAAGTCGAGTAGAGATCGAGAGATTCCATGAACGGGCGTTCGCCGTACGCGAGAACACCTTGCGCTTCTTCGATCGAATGAAAACTCTTGACGGCTTCGGCCGCGCTTTCGAGAGGCTTTGTCTCTTTCAGGCGCGCGCGGGCCGGTTCGCTTGTCGCGAGGGATTGAAGGCGTTCAAGGATTTCCCGCCAATCAAGCGGGGCTAAATTATCTCTCATGCAGTTGTCTTCTTCTCTCTCGCGAAGCCCAGGAGGAGACCGAGGCTTCCGAGTAAAATCCAAATCCACAAGCCGTCCATCACTTCGAAGAACGTGTGCGGCGGATTTGTCTTGTAAGGGATCTCGAACTGTCCCGCCCACTCCTGATTCTGGGGGGACTTTTGCAGGATTTCTCCGGCGGCGGTGATCCCGGTCGTGATTCAGGTGTTGGTTGAGCGAATCAAGGGCCTACGAACTTCGATGGCGCGAGCGAGCGTCATGTATAAGTGCTGTTGAGGTTCAAACTCTTTTCCGAACCACGAATCGTTCGTCACGTTACCGAGAATCTGCGCGCCTTGCTTGGCAAGCTCGACGGTGAACCAAGGGTAGAGACCTTCGTAGCAAATCTGAGGACCGTATTTAATAAGTTGGTCGGCCGCGCCGATCGTCATCACCGTCGGCCCTTTTCCTCGACCGAAAGAACCCAGGTCGGGAAAGAGTTTTGTCATGTACGGAACATAATCCGAAAACGGAAATGTTTCACCAAAGACGAGCAAGATCGATTTTCGATAAGGTTCTTCCGGAGTCACGCCGTAGGCGTTCACGAAAAAAAATCCGTTGTACGTTTCTTTGAGTCTAGGGTCGTAAGAATAGCTGCCTGTGAGAAGCGGCATCTTGTGATCGATGACGAACTTTCGAACGCGGGCGGCGGAGGGATCGTTTTGATAGGGCACATCAAGTACGTCAGGAAACGCGGTCTCCGGCCACAACACGATGTTTGTGTCGGGAAATTCAGTCAGGCCTTTTTGGGTCAGATCGAGAAACTTGTTAACGATCGGCGTTCGGAAGTTGCGGCCGGCCTCTGCCATGAGCTTATCGAAGTTTCCGATATTGCCCTGGACCGTGAGAATTTTCAGCGTGTGATCGTTGGTCCTCCATCTGTCGGCGCGACCTAAACCGGCGATGTTGAGCGCGACGACGATCGCGACGGCTCCGCCCACCAACGCGAGGGCTTTGTGTCGGCGTTTTTCTCCCGACGGATGCATGACTCCTAAGAAAATCGCGCACGCGATCATCGCGTTAACGACGATCGTAAAAATGTTGAGACCTTCGAAACCGATCACGTCAGCGAACTGAGCGCCGGGGAGGCCCGCCCAGAGCCACGGGTAGCCGAGATGCCAAGGGAAAATCATCGGGAACAGGCGCTCGCAGATGGCGAAGAACACGGCACATGTCGCGAAAAACCAGAGCGAAAGAACCTTGAGTGAGTTTCTTGCTTTGACCGCAAGCCAGCCGGCGATGGCGTAATGCAAGTGCGCGATTGCAGCAAATCCAAGAAGGGTGAGCCATCCGCCCCAAGCCGGAAAATGACCAAACTCAATGGCCGTATACGCAATCCAGTGAAAGCCGATGAGATTGAGAACAAACTGGGTGATCCACCCACCGAGGAACGCTTGTCCCGGCGTTTTCGCTTTCGCCCAGTAGAGAAAAAGAGGCGTCAGGCCGAAGAAAATCGCCCAGGGGATGAAGGGAATATAGCTTGTCCCGATCATGAGACCTGCTACGATTGGGAGCCATAAAGCTTTGTTGAATCTCATGGGTCAAACGGTAGCACTGGCCAAGCGCCGGAGTACAGAGACATGAATACGGAATTCGATTCGGATTTAGATCTTCTCTCGCAAACGTTGCCAGCGGTTGACGCGAGCCCCATGGCTGGTGCCGAGCCGTTTCGCATGCGCTGCCCGAATTGCAAAAAGCTGTACTCGGTCGAAGCGCCAATGATGTCGGGCGGTGAACTCACGAAGTTCGAATGCGTCGATTGCCAAACGTCGTTCTTCGCGATGCGCCCGGAGTTCCACGGCGCTCGGTTTCTTGAAACTCATGAGCTTGAAACTCAATTCGCGCCGCTGGAATCGTCTCTTCCCACCATCGACGGCTTCGCTGAAGATGGCGATCGCGAGCCTTCGTTCGAGCTTGAACGCGCCGTTCGCTCATCGGTGGTTCAGGTACCGGTGGCCTCTCGAGAGTGCCCGAACTGTCACACTTTGAATGCGCTCTCGAATCGTGAATGCACGAAGTGCGAAATCATCTTCGCGCAGTTTCGCCCGGACTCGGCCCTTTTCGCTGACGATGTCGAATTCACCGAAAACGCCGAGCTGGTCTTGATGTGGCAAGATGTTCGAGCCAACTACCAGGACATCGCACGTCACGAAGCGTTCCTCGACCGTTGCTCCGGTGAGCAACAACTCACCTACGCCGCCCACAAGTATGCGCAAATCTTAATGGCCGCTCCGCAGGAGTCGATCGCACGTCTGATGCGCGCTCGCATCCAAGGCATGATCTCTTACGGCTTCGACGCTCGCGAAAACGGGATGGGTTGGTCGACCTGGTCGTTTCCGCTTCCTTCCTTCAACAACTTCATCATTTTTTTGGGTGCGGTGCTTGTCGTATTTGGGCTGCTCGGGCCCGCAGGCTTGCGCCACGTCGCTGGCCTCGGCTTCGCGATGATCGCGCTAGCGATCGGGCTGCGCGTTTTTCTGCGCAGGCCTCGCTGAGCTTGAGCCGGCGCAAGAAGACGCGGAGCCCGATTTTTGCTGTCGTCTGCGCTAGCGCGGTGGCTTGCCGGCAACAGCACTGACTAATCAAGTCTTGCTGAAATTCTAAATGGCTGCGTTCAACTCGGGGAGCGAACCAATTCCCATTCGGCAGGCGTTAGGCCTCGCAATCGCGACTCACGTTTGGAAATCACGCCGTCCGCTTCAAGCTTATTGAGCTCGACGTAGTCATTCGCTGTCGTGTAACCACGCCGTCCGCGAACGACTCGCGAGAAGGGGCGAAAATCCCAAAAGTTTTGTCGGCCGACGAGATCGCCGAGCCTTCGGCCCTTGCGAGCACCTGATGCGATCATCGCAATCTGGCCGCTAAGAGATCGGATGAAACGCTTAAAGAGTTCTCGCGAAGGGAACTTCGCGTCTAAGTGGATGTGATTGAAGTTGTTCGAGTGCCTAATGAGCTTCACGCCGTATTTTCTGCAAGTGTTCACAACAGCGCTGTCGATTCGTTTCGCATTCGAGCCGTAACGGAAAGAAAATCGGCCTTTGGCAAGCGAACTCTTTAACACGAGATGCATAGATTGCTTCGTTGAGATCGGACGTGCGCGCCGAAACGACCGGCAAGTGGAAAATGAGCCGCCGAAGAAATCTTTCGTCTTGAATGCAGAATGATCAAAGCGCGTTTGTCGAGACTTCATCGGGCAGAAACTTACGATAAATTCAGATAATTTTACAACGACAAATTCATCTCGGAGGCAATGTAAATTAAATGAGTTTATTCAAAATGAGCGATGGTATTTTGGGGCGGCCGGAAGCCGAAACTTTGAGTCGGGTAACACAGCTCGTGAGCCGCGAAGAGAAACGTCACGAGGCATGCCTGCCGCGACCGGCGCTAAGCGATACACCAACACGCAGGCCATGTGGTTGAAAATTTGATGATGTAAACGCCGGGTTCGGGAGGTGAGGGCCTACGAAGCCGGCTCTTTAAGATAAGGCTTAAGCTAAACGAGCAATCGGTCGCAGCGAAACCAGCGCCCACCCCGAAGCAGGCGCCGCTTCTTACTGCTTCTGCTTATCGTTCATGAGGGTCGGGTCGTGCGCCTGGCGCGATTGGCCCATGGCTTTAAGAAAGTCACGGCCGAAGCTTGCGATCGCCTCGGTCGGTTCTCCAGCGTCATCGCCGCTCGATTGCATCGCCGAAACGTTGAGCTTCGGATTCCGAAGGTTTTGATCCGCGGAGAACGCTTTGGCACCCATCGCTGATGTGTTCGTCGCAACGACACCGGTCAAGCCAACGCCTTGATCGAGAGTCACGAGAGCTTTGTAGGAGTTTAAGAGTTTTGCGGTACCGGTTTTCGAAAGAAGCGTCGGGTACTCGTCGCCGGTTCTCAAGATGTACTTCTTCACTTCAGAGTAATCAAAATCTCGGTTGTGCGATTCGATCAGGGCGGCGACGCCCGTGACGAATGCGGTCGCCTGCGAAGTGCCGGTCATCAAACCGAATCCGCCGCCTGGCAGAGTCGAGTAGATGTTTTCGCCAGGGGCCGCTATATCGACCGTGCGAACGCCGTAGTTCGACGACGCGAGAACTTTGGTTTCATCTTTGTTAACGGCCGTCACCGAAATGATATTCGGAAGTTCGTAATCGGCTGGGTAGTAGTGCTTGCCCGATTCGTCGGAGTTCGAGCGTTCGTTTCCGGCCGCCGCGACGAACAAGATACCAGCTTCTTTCGCGCCTTTGACGGCCGCAAATTCTTCTGCGGAGTAATCTGTTCCGCCGCCCGAGTAATTGATGATGTTCGCTTTCATCTTCGTTGCGTATTTGATGGCGTCGACGGTGTTCTTCAAGTTGTTCGAGTTCGATGCTTTCGGATCATAATACTTCAAGACCATGATCGAAACTTTGGGCGCAACGCCCGAGATCCCGAAGCCGTTACCGCCGCGCGCGCCGATGATGCCCGCGATGTGAGTGCCGTGACCGTGGTTGTCGGTGAGAGATGGGTTGTTGCTGACGAAGTTCCAGCCGTGGACGTCATCGATGAAGCCGTTGCCGTCGTCATCGATTCCGTTTGTTGCTTTGTCGCGGCCCTTGGCGTCTTTGCCGGTTTCGCCTGGGTTTTCCCAGAGGTTCGCTGCCAAGTCGCGGTGAGTCTCGTCGATGCCCGTATCAATGACGGCGACGACGATGTCTTTCGACCCTTGCGTGACTTCCCAAGCTTTTGCCGCAGCGGTCTTGTCGAGACCCCATTTATCTTTCACGAACGGGTCATTGAAGAGAACTTGCTTCTCTGTTTTTTCGACGTCTTTATCTTTAACGGGTTTTGCGTCTGATAAAACAGTTTCGCGCGCTTCGTCTTTAGCAAGTTTCGACGCCGGCTTGACTGACGCTTGCGATGACTGTTCGCGAACGGGCTGAGTCATGCCGTTTACGAAACCGTACGCGATCAAAACACCGAAGATGCTCAAGAAGCCGATAACCGGTTTAAGCGCCTGCTTTTTCGCCATGAGAGAGAGTCCCCTTTTGATCCACGCAAGTCTTTTGCGTCTTCATTCACTCAACGGAAGTCTTACGACCGAAATGAAGAGCAAACGGAGGGCCGATTTGCGAGCGCGCGTAAGTGAGTTAAGAGCATGATTTTGTTGGGTATCGGAATGAGATCGGAGAGCCCGAGCGCTTAGGATTTGATGTCCTGTAGATTTGCTAGACACCACTCGGGGAAGACCACTGGCGCGCCTCCCGAATTGAGACGCTTGTAGAAAATGAAATTTCGCATGACGAGCTTGATGTAGTTTCGCGTCTCCTCGTACGGAACATCTTCGATGAACTCGAGAGCGTCACCGCGGTAGCGTGACTTCACCCAGCCCGCGATCGCTTTTTCGCTCGCGTTATAACTCGCGACGGTCGGAATAAACGAGCCGCGCCACTTCGCTAGAAGTTCGTGAACGAACGCCGTGCCGAGCGGAATATTGGTTTCGGGGCTGTAGAGATCTTCGTGAGACTCGATTTGAATGCCAGCGGTTTGCTCGGCTTTCTTCGCCATTTCCGGAATCAGCTGCATGAGTCCGAACGCATCGGCTGGGCTTCGCGCAAGAGGATCAAAGCTACTCTCTTGGCGCATGATCGAGTAAATGAGTTCGGTTTGAACCGAAAATTTTGCGCTCGCGGTCGTGACTAACGACGTCCACGGTTGCGGGAAAAGAAGATCGGGATTGCTCGCGATCAAATTCTTTCGCGTCTCCGCGGGAAGCTCGTATAGGCGCGCAAACAACGCTTGATAGTGGCCTGCCCGTGCGTACGCGCGCATCAAGTCGAGCGACTGAGCTTCGGAGTACGTTTGCTTGCGGTCTTGCGTGACCTGATCTAAAAACTTTTTCGCCAAGTCAGCTTCGCCTGCAGCCAAAAGCCATTCAAATGTGAGCTTCTCTTCGCTCATGAACGCCGACTCACTCGTGCTCGCTGGTTTTCGTTGCGCGGTCGCACCGAGAGACGGAATCGGTTGTTTGAGTTCACGGTAGGCGAGGAGCGCGTACCAGCCGAGGCTGTCGCTATCGATTAAAGCCTGAAACTGCTGTTCGGCTTTTTCGGCTTCGCCCAATTCCGCAAGGGTCTTCGCATACCAAAACTTATCGCGCGAAGCTTGAGTGCTGCTGGTTTCTTGCGGAATGAGGCGTGCGAGATGCTGGGCGCTCTCAGCTTTTCTTCCGGCTTTTCTTAAATTCCAAGCGCGGTACCAAAGTATTTTCATGCGCATGTCTTGGCTCGGGACTTTGTCGGCGTCGATTTCGTTCAAGAGCGCGACCGTTTTATCGAAGCGGCCGGCTTCTTCTTCAATGCGCGATCGCGTAAGAATGGATTCGTGAATCGGGATGAGGCCGCGAACTTCGTCTTCCGTTTTGCGGAGGATGTCTTCGGCTTGTCCGGGACGACCTTCGGTCCAGATCGCTCGAGCGAGCGTCATCCGCGTTTCGAAATACTTTGTGAGAAGAGCGCGGCCGTCGGTGCTCTTGGGATTCTTGAGCCCGCGCTTTAAGAATTCGCGGCGCGCGAATTCCGAATACTCTTTGGAGCCTTCGATGTAGAGATCGACTTTCTTCTCGAGCTTGTAGCTCATGCGAATTCCGTCGAGGGCCTTGAGCTTTTCGAAATTGCTCGAGTCTTTCGAATCGAGAACTTTTTTGTAAAGAGCGCGCGCTTCTTC
Organism: Pseudobdellovibrionaceae bacterium; assembly: GCA_913774795.1. Taxonomy (GTDB): domain Bacteria; phylum Bdellovibrionota; class Bdellovibrionia; order Bdellovibrionales; family JAMPXM01; genus CAJYOV01. The sequence continues at coordinate 561 of CAJYIL010000085.1, read as the reverse complement.
GAACTGCCGCGCTTGTTTAAAGTCGTCTGCGACTTTCATCAAAAGATCAGGAGCGGGATTGGTCTGGAATCGGGGAGCGATGCCTTCGATTTTGTTTTGCGCAGCCTGTGCGTCCTCGGGATTGCCGAGCTCGCTTGCGAGAACTTTCGCACGCTGAAGAAGTTTGATTTTCTCGCTCTGGAGTTTTTCGATCTCCGCCACTCGAAACGAAAGTCGCATCTCCCAGGCTTTGTTATCAGTGCGTCGTGCGCGGGTGAGGCTTGAACGTAGGAGCAGTTCACTCAACCAGGGCTCGGGTGTCGTCGCCATCACGTCATCGATCGTCGCGAACGTCGTCTGATCTTTCGAGCAGGCTTCCATCGCGTGAAGTCTCGCGATGCGCGCGAGAGGAAAGCGCGGTTCGCGAAGAACCTCCGCCCAAAGTGCGCACGATTTGGCCGGATCTTTATTGAGCCAGAGTTTCGCTTGCTGGTATCTGACGAGAAGTTTTAGAGGCTCGTTCGACGGGTTCTCGCGGTACTGGCGTTCGAGTTTGCTGTCGTTTTGAACTTCGTTACGGCC
>CAJYIL010000084.1 GCA_913774795.1 Pseudobdellovibrionaceae bacterium | reverse complement strand
GCCGGAGCTCAATGTCGACGAGCTGACTGCCAAAGAGATCGCGGCGAAGATCGAGACGTTGCGAAAGCGTTTGCAGTCAGATCTCGAGTCGAGCTCGAGCGAGTCGCAGATCTCGCGTCAGGTGTTTCGTCATCGTCACGTGTTAACGGTTTACGCGACGCTGGGCAAGCCGATCGCGTTTGAAGACATCGTGTTCCGCTCAGGCCTTCAACCGGCGCTCGTTCGCCGCGTGCTCGAGCATCTCGTTGAGAGCCGTGTTGCGAGTGAAAAGGCCAGTAAGTTCCGTTCAATCAATCCGCACTTGGTCTTCAAAGGTTTGGGCGGAGATCATCCGGTGAAGGATGCGTTTCTCGATTCACTTGGCGAACTTCAGAAGGTCGCCAAGACTCACTTCTCCGATGCCGATAAGGCCTTCGTGCATTCGCACGTGTCGATTGATCCGCGTCGCTTGGGTGAGCTCAAGAAGCGGCCTCTCGAGACGACTTTGGCGTTTATCGATGAGTGCGACGATGACGACGGAACAGTCGTCGCGAAACTGCTCGTTGGATTTTACGTTTAGCTCACGCGCCCGTGCGGCGCCAGCCTCACGAACCGCAACCAAGTGCGAGAGCCCCTCTGAATGGCGAGAGCCTCGGCGAGCTTTACGATCTCTTCATCGGTAAGTGAGCGCTCAGCTCCGGATTCAATGCGCTCAATCCACGTGGCCGCAAGACCCGTGTCGGCGCAAAAGCGATCGAGAGTGGGATGACAGAGAAGACGCAAGTTTTGTACGATTTTGCCGAAGCTCATTCAGGACCGCTCTCCGCAAAAGCGGTCGACTTCAATACGACATCGCGTGCACGCTGGCCAATTGAATCGTTTGAGATGCGCGACTCAGTGCAAGGATTGCAGTCGGATGGGTGGGAGTTAGTTCACGCGGAAGCGGCGCAAAGACATGAGAAAAACAAAAGCCGTGAGCGCGACCGCGTGAAACGCGATTAGGAGAGGCTGCTCGCCGAATTCCTCGGGATAGCCGATGTAGGCGATCAGTTGAGAAACCGCGACCGAAATAAAGAAGGCTTTTCCCCACCGCCTCCCGAGCCAAAGACCGATGGCGGCGATGAGATCGAAGACCAGAAGATAAAGGATCCAGATGCGCCAGGTCGTGCCCATCTCGCTGAATCGGAGACGGAGATCAAAGAGGTCTGCGAGATGCAGCAGACCTCCAATGAAGTAACAAATGGCGAGACCGCGGAGGAAGAGCTTCACTCGTAGACAGCCGAAGCGTCTGAGCAGAAGGCCTGCGGGAGGGCCGTCAGCTTAAAGAGGTCGTCGCCACCCTTCAGAGCTTTCAGGAATTTCGTTTGTTCGTCCTCACCGCAACCGCCGGCCACGACGAAGCCGTTGTTTTTCAAAGTCATCGTTTTCGGATCGAATTGCGCGATGTCGACCGAGCCGCCGTCACAATCGATTCCGCACATCAGTTTGCCGTCGTATTCATGGCAGCTGAACTCCGCGTGGAAGTTGAGACCTTCTTGGCCTTTGAGGCGGACTTCGATTTTCATCCCGCGCGATTCCATCGAAGGATCGGCCGAGTATTTCAAGAGTTTGGCTTTGATCATCTCGACAGTTTGTTTTGGGTGCTTGGCGAGTTCGGCGCGCGAGTACTCGCGGCCGTAGCACTTGGGCTGAGCATGGGTCACGCCAGCGAAGACTTCACCGATTTTCGGAGCCGCATTGGCGGTCAAGGATGTTGCGACGAGCGCGAGAAGGGCGATGAGTTTCATGCGGGCTCCTGGGGTTTGAACCCTCACGGAGAGCGAAAGGTGTGCCGGAGCGGCTGGCCTTCCTGGCGTCGGGGGACGACGCGCGGCCTAGAGGAAGTACCTGAGTGATCAAAGATTGGACGCTGGCGGCGGGAGCGGGGTGACTTTGCCCGCCAAAAAAAACCGGGAGAGTCTTACGACTCCCCCGGCCACCAACTGGAGAACAACACACCCTAAAAGGAGAAAGAACCGAACCCGTAGGCCTCAAGCCATCAAGACTTACGGGAACGTACCCTCACAGGTACCTGTTTCATCTGGAGCTTGAGGCTGCTCACGGTCAACGTGAGGAACATCAAACCCGCCGCTACGTAACCAATTCCGAAAGTCGCTAAAACCACTGCATCGTTCATGTTGAACAATCCCCGTTTTCTAGTTCCTGAGAGCGATCGCTCTCAGATCGGAAGAGCACACGTCT
>CAJYIL010000083.1 GCA_913774795.1 Pseudobdellovibrionaceae bacterium | reverse complement strand
CGTTGCAACTGCAATCACCAGGAACACGTTGGGGCCACAGCTGAAATAACAAACTCAACAGTAGGCGCCGTCTTGCCAGTAGTCGCTCGCGACACCGAGCCAGTGCACGGCGCGCCCGACGATGGCGGGGAGCGAGTTGGGCACCGGCATCCGCGGCCGCCGCTGGTGGTGGCCGGGTGCCAGGTGAGCCGCGCGGACGGCGTTCCATCCTCCTTTCTCCGACGAGAACGTCTGGGTTCGCAGGTCGCGGAGTTAAAGAAGAGAGGATTCGAAGCGTCCTCTTTCGAAACGTCGTTCCCGATCACGACCTGGCCGGTCGGCCTCGATGCCTGGAAGCCCGAGTTCATCGTCGTCGATCACATTTCCATGGCATCGAGCGAGATGTCGTCGTTGATTGAGCGCGCGCGTTCGTTCGGGGCTCAAGTGGCGTTCTGCGGTCAATCCGAAAATCCGGTCGCACGTCGCAACTCCATGGCGGCCGGCGCGATTGACTGGTTCGCAAAGCCCTGCGACGCCGAACGCCTCGTCGAACTCTTCACGGCGCACGCGATTTCGGTTTCTGACGCCACGTCGGCAACAACGCGCGCGATTCTTTTCGAGAAAAAAGCGCAGCCGTTCAAAGTGGCCCGTGCACCGATCAATGTTCGCAAAGATCACCTTGGCATGGGCGGCGCTTTCATTCCGAACGACGAGCTTCTGTCGGCGATCGGTGCGGGTGTCCAAGCCGGCGATTGGATCGAGTTCAAACTCAACGTCGAAAACCGCGCCTCGACTTCACCGGCGCGCGGCCAAGTTGTCTGGCGCGCGGCCGAAGGCGAAGCACCCGGTGCGGGCGTGCGCTTCTCGTTTCTCGACTTCGATATGCAGTCATGGCTCGCGTCGGTTCTGCTCGAGCAGAACAACCGCTCGTATATTCCGGCGGGCGTGCGCCGGTGAACCTCCGCCGTCGTAGGCCCTTTCAGGTCTGTCTCTGATGCGCGAGAACATGTCGTCTTGCTCTCGTGCCGCCTTAATTGCTTGGGCGGTGGGCTTCGCGACGTTTAGGGCCTCGATCGCGTCGGCGGATTCAGCCGATTGGTTTTCGTGTTCTCGGCCCTCTGACTGCATCAAAGTACCGGGGCCCTGCGTAAGTCGTCACGCGGTCAACAAGGCGTTTAAGCGTGAGTATGCCGCTGTCGTAGATAAAATCGATCAAACCGCTCAGTGCCTGGTGCCAACGAAAGAAGCGCTCACGGGCGATGAAAATTCGATCGTCGCCTGCGAAAAGCAGAAATGCGTCCTCAAGTACAAAGAGTAGCGAAAGACATCCACCGCCGGACTGGACAAAATTGCAAACCCTCTCAAGCGAGCGCAGGTTCGAGAAAAATGAATTCTAAATATTTTCTTTTAAGGCTATGCAGATCTCAACTTAAGCCGTCGGAGTTTGCCATGAAGCATTGTTTGTCTACAGCAATAGTCCTCTGCGCTCTTCTTTGCTTGTCCGGCTGTTCAGCTGGCGGTTCATCGGGATCGACTCCCGTTGCGCCCGTCGAAAAAACCGCTGACGGATTCACGGGTGCAATTGGCGATTTTTACGGCTCCTGGAAGTCAACAACGTGCGATCGTGAGCCCGACATCGCGGCCGCTGATCGGTGTGAGTTACGACTCGACGTGACTGTTCCGGGCGGATCTATGATCGGCTTTGCACTTCAAGATAAGTGGCTCGGTCAGAGCGAAAAAATGAGTTTCCGGTATGCAGGCAACGTGATCTCTGCTTACGACGGCTGGGCACAAGGAGCCATCGGCTCAAGAGCGCTTCGAGTCGAGTTCGATTTGTCTGCTTTCAAGACTCCCGAGACTATAAACATTTTCGAGATGCAACTGACTGGGCAGAACGAAGCCACGATTCGTCTAAAGAGAATTTACCCCGGCAACGAACCAGACACGATCGAGTGGACCAGCACCCTCATGAGAGTCTCTCGTTAGAGCGTCAAAAAAATTTCGGTCCAATTGATCGACGACCAGAGGCTCAAGGACTTCTTGAGCCTTTGGTTTTTGGAGACGTTGGAACTCAGATCGAAGGGCAGCTTGCCACGCAAGCTTCGTTATCCATTTTGATTTCGGTTGCGTTCGTGCAGTCGCTTGAACCGGAGTGACGAGAGATCGTGATCTTCGAGTTCTTCGCTGTGCCGCTTACGCCGAACTTCGCTTTGCACGCCGTGACCGCGGCTTCGAGAAGACCATCGGGCATGACGGCTTCGTTCGGGAGGTAGTCAGCGGCTTTGCTGCGCTGAATTCCGATTCCGCCTTTTTCTGGCGAGTCTTGGAGAATCGTGAAATCAAAGCGCGAGACGCTCATGTTCGAGAGCTTACACTCTGAAACCGTTTTGATGTCGGCGATGCCGAACGGATCACGACCGACCGATTCAACAATCACGATGTGTCCACGCTTGGCGATGAGATCACCCGGTTTCATGCCGGCCGTCGCCGTCAGGGCAATCGTGTCAAAACACGTAAGACCGTTTTTTTGCGGATCAGTGAACATGCTCGACGTGATCCCGCTGACCGTCGCCGCCTTCATCGTCGTCCCTTTTTTCACGCGAAGTCCAGAAGTCGCAATCGACATTCCGACATAACCTGAGCAATCGGTGCCGAGAGCTTCGGTTCCGGATCCCGAGTTCTTCCAGAAGTTAAGCGTGCCGGTGCTCGTCGAGGGGCGACCGCCGTAATCGTAGATCGGCATGTTCTTCGTGATGTCGTAGCAGCTCGAAGCGGGCTTGCGGTAGTTCTTCAAGTACGGGTGGGATTTCATGAGATCGCTCGCGTTCGTGATTAAACGCTTGTTGCCGATTCCGTCCGGATGACGACCGACAACCGAGATGCCGACCGCATCGCGCGTGCTTTTATCGAGGGCGGGGACTTGGCTCGCGTCACAGGACTGGTAAGCGGTGTTGAGTGTTTTCAGAGCGCCGTAGACAACACGCGGTTGAGACGCCTTCCACTGGGCAAAGAGTGTACCCGCTTTCGGCGCGGACACTTCGGGATCGGCAGCGGGAGCTTTCATGCACGCCGACTGTGCGGTCATCTGTTTAATTTTCGCGAGCTGCGCCTGAATCTGAGATTGAAGCTCTTCTTTCTCCGGCGACGTTTGATCGCCGATCTCCATCGCGGCAAGCGTTGCGATTTGCTCCGATGGCTCGGCGTTTTCTTGGCCCAGTTTTCTCAAACCGTCGATGGCGAGCAAGCGGTAAAGAGCGGTGAGTTCGTCGGCGAGTTGGGGACTCAAATTTTTGCCCGCAAACGCTTGCTGAACTTGTTGCTCCGTCGGCAAATTTCCGTTCTCGGTGATTTTATAAAGCGAGTCGTAGAAGTCGCTCTCGAAACTCGAGCAGCCAATCGACTGGCTCGAATCTTCGACAAGTGTTTTCGCGTTTTGGCCCGAGAAATTTCCGCAAGCGGTGAGGGGAAGAAGAGACAAGAAAGCAGCGATACGCGCACGCTTTGAGCGCGTCGAGAAAGTCTTTTGTTTTGTCATCTCTCTAGCTTGAGGGTGCAGTCAATTTGTGCCGAGGCCAGCCCGCTGCGGGCCCGACCTCTTCGCGACAATCGTCGTAAAATTTCACAGTGCTTAAGTCGGGCAGGTGGCTCTGAGAGCGGGTTTGAAGGCTTGCGGGAAGTGCTTTCAAGGTTGTCTAGAGTTTGGTCGGCTGATGCCGCCCGGGCTCAATGGAGATCGCGAACGGCGAAGGGCCCGTGTTTGCAAAAACCCTGGCTCGTGAAACACCTTCTCTTCGGACTTTTGCTTCTTAGCGCCCACAGCGCGCAGGCCCAACTCTCTTGCTCTGCGCTTTTTGCGCCGCCGCCCACTCTCGTTCAGCGCGTGCAACAGCGCCTGATGCCGAAGACGTTCGCCCCCAAGCCCGCCGAAGCGCAGGCGCTCATCGACGACGTCGCGCACGCGTTTCGAAAACAGTCGGCTCTCGCGCGTCGCTCGTGGATGAAGACCGCTGAGATTATCGCCTCTGATCTCGCCAATCCGTACAAAACGCTTTTTGATCTTCATGCGGCGGCGGAGAAAACGCACACGAGCGCGCGACTGGAGCTGATGAGTTTGTTCCGCGCTCTGGCGTTTCAAAATCAAAATGCTCGCGCGCAGGCGCTCGATCGATGGACTCGCTCCGAGGATCATGCGCTGGCTCTTTACAAGATCATGACGATGCGCGGACTTTCAACATACGCACGTGAGCTTGATTATCTCCGAGAGCACAACGTCTTTTTCTCCGATACGTTCAAGCAAGACAGCGGAGCGCTGTTGACCTACGCGTTCGAGAAAGAGGGACGAGGCAAAGAAATCGCGATGCTCTATCGCCCGGCCGCCGTCAGCGAGGCTGCGTGGTTTAAAGAGACCGACGACGCTCGTTACAAAGTGCTCTTCGATCGCCAAGTCCGAATCAAAACGTTTTTGCCGGCCAACGTCCTCGCGCCGACGTCATTGAAGCCTTCTTTTATCGGGGGTTTTTCGTTTGATGGGCTCGGCGAGAAGAAATCCTGGGAGATCGCCCACAAAGGCTACGAAATCAGTCTTCACCGAACTCTTTCTCAGATGAAAGAAATCTCTCAGCTCGTTCATGAAACGCATTCGTTTCACGTGCACGCCGTTTTCGAAATGCGTAAGAGTGATCCGGAGTTCGCCAAGTTCATCACTTGGTTTAAGGTGCTGAACGACGCTCTTTACTTGCGCGGGCTCGAAGAGGGCCTTCACGGCGATGAGTGGGTGGGGCCTGTTCAATTGCCGCGCGATCACGACGGCTCACGCTCTCGTTTTCTTCTTTCGGTCGAGTCGCCGGAGTCGGTGACGTATCAAGATCAAAAGTTTTTCTCCGCCGGTCTGCGGGGCCGGCTTTACGGAGCGGCCTCAACGCCTGAGTTCGTAAAACTCGGGCTAGAGCTTCGCGATACGACACGAAGCCTTGATCAGCTCGGTCGTTCGATGACGTCTCTCAGCGAATCGCTGATTGCGAAATCTTGGGAGAAACTGCCGGGCGGCGACCGTACGGATTACGCTCGCATCATCACCAACAAAGCCATTACCAAGCGCGTGTTGCTGGAAGCGGGCGTTCGCGCTGATATCGCCGAAAGATTTGCGTCTGCCGATTCGACGGCGGCTCTCCCGTTCATGGAGCTCGAAACGCGACCGCTCTTCAATTTCAAGACAGGAAAGTATGAGGCCGCTTCGCAGGATTACATCGCTCGCGCGGAGACGGCGAAAACGAAATATCTTGCTGACCTCAAAGCGCTTGAAGTCGAGCTCGATGGATTTGCGGCCAAAGGCGAAACCGTCGACTCCATCGATCTCCAGCTCGCGATTCGTCAGACTCTGACCGACTGGGCTCGCGCCGCGAAGCCGTCGGAGCGCTTCACTTTTTGAGGCGCTGGTGTTCTTTCGCAAGATCCTCGAAGATCGCGTCGATCCATCCGCCGGTGAAGTGTAGGCCGCTGGCATCCATGACGATCTTGAGATTCGTTCGGTACTCCGGATCGAACCCAATCTTTTTAGGGTCAATTCCGTTTTCACTCAAAAGATCCGAGAACGCTTTTTTCTCGGAGGCAAAATCCACGCGGTTGAAACGGTTCATCGCAGTTTCAATAGACGCGCAGTCATCGAGAACACGCGTGTCGCTCGCGAGCTCTGGTTTTGCTTCGACCGCGCGCCCAAGCATCATCGTGAGGTAACTCTGATCGAGAATCGATTGCATCTCTTCGCGGTTGGCCTTCATCTCGGTGTAGGCATCGGCGATAAGGAAATAGAAATCTTTTTTTGATTTGAATTCTTCGATCATCGTCTGAGCTTTCGCTGTGCGAACTCGGTCGATGATCTCGCGAAACTTGGGGCGCGAAAGCGTGTACTTTAAAACCGGCACCAGGCTTTCGAGGCGGGGATCGACGCGCTCGTCTTTGAGCGTCGTCACGAGACGCTCGCCGAACTCTTTCGACGAGAGAGTGCCGGTCTGCGGAAATTTGATCGAACGAAGCGAATCGCATGCGCGACTCAAAGGACGACTCGGATCAAGAAACTCCACTAAGAGTTTCTCGTTTGCTTCGAGTTTCTGGCGAGCGGCGAGATCTTGATCGGTCGGCATGGGAGTCGCGTCCGCTGGAAGCGGCGCCTCCGGTTTTTTTGTTGGAACCACCGTGACCGCTTTTGCGAACATCTTCTCGCGCAGAGCTGCAGGCGATGGAAGTGCTACGTAGATCGCAAGCCCGAGACCCACGATCGCAAGACTGATCAGACCGACGAGAACGAAAAGAAGCTTCCAGTACCAACGCATCATGCACCTTCCGCAGGAACTTAAGTCTTAAAAAAACGAAAGGCCGGGATGACCCAGCCTTTCGCATTCGCGCTCACATCAAAACTCGGGACAAAATCACGAGTGACGGAGCACATTCAGTTTTAAGAAAGAGAGCTTACCAGCTCGACTTCGTCACGCCCGGGATTTGACCGAACGATGCGAGACGGCGGAATTCGTTACGGCAGAGGCCGAACTTGCCAAGGAAGCCACGAGGGCGACCTGTGAGCGCGCAACGGTTACGTTGACGAGCCGGCGCCGAGTTCTTCGGGAGTTTGTTGAGTTTCGTACGAGCTTCTTGGCGCTCTTCATCGCTCAACTTCATGTCGACCGAACGAGTGCGAAGTTCGTTGCGTTTTGCAGCGTACTTTTTTACGAGTGCCGCACGTTTCTCATCTTTTTTGCGCATTGCCAAACGAGCCATGATTCTCCCTAAAAAATCCAAAAGCAAATTCAGTTAAACCGGAGCAAGTTCGTTGGCCTGAGATCCGATATCGTTGACGTTGCCAGAGACGCGCGGGCTGGGGTTAACAGCTTCAGGCGCTTCAGGAACGATCACCACATAATCGGAGGAAGAAAGCTGCGATAGAAACGCGCCGCCTTCGAGACCGCGGAAAATCCCCAAAAATTCTCCGCGATGTTGGCTGATTTTACTCTCAGGGTCAA
>CAJYIL010000082.1 GCA_913774795.1 Pseudobdellovibrionaceae bacterium | reverse complement strand
GGGGCAAGAGCGTCTGGCCAACGCTCGGGTGCTGATCGTTGGCGTTGGAGGCTTGGGTTCGCCCGCATCGCTTTATCTCGCCGCAGCAGGCGTCGGCACCCTCGGGCTCATCGATGACGATGTCGTTTCGCTCTCGAATCTTCAACGACAGATTCTCTACGAAACAAATCAAGTCGGACTCCCAAAAGTTGAAAAAGCATCGGAGCGCCTGAGCGCCCTGAATCCAGAGGTTCAGATCATCGAGCATCGGGTTGCGCTGACGCGTGAGAATGCGCGAGAAGTCTTCGCGGAGTACGACATCGTCGTCGATGGCACCGACAATTTTAAAACTCGCTACTTGATTAGCGAAGCGTGCCTCGCAACGGGGCGCCCTCACGTCTACGGTGGCATCTTCCACTTCGAAGGTCAGGTCGCGATCTTTGACGGCAGAGGCGCTTGTTACCGCTGTCTCTTTCCTCACGCTCCTCAGGCCGGGGAAATCCCGAATTGCAGCGAGGCCGGTGTCCTAGGAGCACTTCCAGGAATCATCGGTAGCACTCAAGCTCTCGAAACTCTTAAATACATTCTCGGCTTGAATTCGAAAGCGTCTCAGCTCTTCGTTTTCGATGCCCTTCATCTCGACACGCGAACGGCGCTCGTTCCACGCCGCGAGACTTGCGATCACTCTTCATTTAGCGACGAGGCAGTCCCGAAAGAGACGTCTTCGGCAGCTGCCCCGAAAGATGCCGTTTGGATCGATGTTCGATCAGAAGAAGAGTTCAACCGCGAGCATCGACCGAAAGCGCTCAACATCCCTCTGGGTCGTCTCGCAGATGAAGCCAGTGGTCTGACTAAGACCCAAACTTATGTGATTTATTGCGCGAGTGGTGTTCGTAGCGCGAAAGCGCAGGAAATTCTCACACGCCAAGGTTTCGCGGATGTCTGGAACATTCGCGGTGGTCTAGTTTTCTAACTGGTTCCTTGCTGACTCGGCGCAATCCCGACTCAACTCATTTTCATCTAGCCATCAACTGGGGGATGACAACATGGAACTGAATATCAACGGCAAAGCCGTGAAGGTCGACGCGTCTGAGGACACACCACTTCTTTGGGTGATCCGAGACGAGCTCAACATGACAGGTACGAAATACGGCTGCGGCATCTCGATGTGCGGTGCGTGTACCGTTCACTTAAATGGACAACCGATTCGCTCTTGCGTGACGCCTGCAAGTGCAGCTGCTGGCCAGAAGATCACGACGATCGAAGGTCTCGATTCACACGCCGCAAAAGCGGTCCAAGAGGCATGGACGACTTTGAGTGTTCCTCAATGCGGATACTGCCAATCGGGCCAGATCATGGCGGCGACGGCACTGCTCACGCAAAATAAAAAGCCGTCAGATTCAGATATCGATGCCGCGATGTCGGGGAATATCTGCCGCTGCGGAACGTATAACGAGATTCGCTCGGCGATTCACAAAGCCGCGCAGAAAATGGTGAAGGCATGACCTCAAGAAGAGAATTTCTCGTACAAACCGGCGCGATGACCGGCGGGCTCATCATCGGCTTCAATTTGCCAGCGGCAAAAGCGAAGGCGGCCGAACCACCTCCGGCGGCGAACGCAAAAGTTTATCCTCCGAATGCGTTCATCCAGATCGATAAAGACTCGAAAGTGAACATCGTCATCAACAAGTGCGAAATGGGCCAAGGGGTTTTCACGTCGATGTCTCAGCTCATCGCCGAAGAACTCGATTGCGATTGGTCGCGCGTCGTTCCGGTCGCGGCTCCCGTTGATCCCATTTACAACCACACCATGTTCAGCACAATTCAGATGACCGGCGGATCGACTGCGCTCAATTCGAGCTACGATCAATACCGTCAGATTGGTGCAACGGCCCGTGCGATGTTGATTCAAGCCGCATCAGCCAAGTGGCAAGTCGAAGCTTCAAGCCTGAAGACCGACAAAGGCTTCGTCACGCACCCATCAAAGGGTCGCATCGCCTACGGTGAACTCGCCGAAGACGCGAACAAACTCGAAATGCCGAAGAATGTTCCAGTTAAAGACGCAAAGAACTTCAAACTCATCGGCAAATCGATGCCGCGTCTCGATGCCCACGACAAATCGTACGGAAAAGCGGTCTACGGGATCGACGTTCGTTTGCCAGACATGGTTCGTGTGATGGTCGTTCGCCCTCCGATGTTCGGAGCGACTCTGAAATCGTTCGATGCGAGCGAAGCGAAAAAGACCGCCGGCGTTCTCGATGTTATCCGCTTCGGAAACAAAGTCGCGGTGGTTGCGAAAAACTCGTGGGCGGCTCGCAAAGGTCGCGACGCCGTCAAAGCCGAATGGAATACGAGCGGCCGAGAGAAAATCTCGAGCGCTTCGATCATCGAAGGCTTCAAGAAAGACGCCGCGACTCCGAACCTGCACCCGAAGGCGAATCCAGACGCGATTAAAGAAACCGCAGCTGATGCCAAAGCTCTCGTCGCCGAGTACGAATTCCCTTACCTCGCTCACGCCTCGATGGAGCCTCTCAACTGCACGGTGAACTTTGATGGCAAAACCGCCGAGCTCTGGTCAGGACACCAGATGCCGACGGTCGATCGCGACACGGCGGCAAAAATCTTCGGTCTCGATCCTTCGAAAGTAAAAGTGAACAGCGTTTATGCCGGAGGATCGTTCGGCCGCCGCGCTTCGAAAGACTCTGACTATGTTCGCGAGGCCTGCGAGATCGCAAAAGTTTTGAAGAAGCCCATGCAACTCCTCTTCTCGCGAGAAGACGACATGAAGGGCGGCTACTACCGCCCGATGGCCTACCACCATGCGCGCATCTCGACGGATGCAAAAGGTTATCCGACCGCCTGGCACCACAAGATCGTATCTCCTTCGATCATGGCCGGCGGTGCTTTTGCCGCGATGATGAGTGGAGGTGCAGACCCGACCGTCACCGAAGGCGTGACCGAGAGCGCTTACGAGCTCGGGAAACAGCAAGTCGATTTGCAGATGCCGACCAACGATATTCCGACTCTCTGGTTTAGATCGGTCGGTCACACGCACACGGGCTTCGTCATGGAAACCCTGATCGATGAACTCGCTCACCGGGCGAAAGCAAACCCGATCGATTTCCGTCGTCCGATGCTGAAGAAGTCGTCTCGCCACTTAGCGGTGCTCGATCTCTTGAAAAAGAACACGCCACTCGGTCAAGGCAAGAAGCCGAAAAAAGGTCATGCGTACGGAGTCGCGATTCACGAATCGTTCAACACGGTCGTCGGACAAGTCGTTGAAGCATCGCTCGTTGACGGTGTTCCGCGCGTTCATCACGTTTGGGCGGCCGCACACTGTGGTCGTGTCGTGAATCCGGAAGGTGCGCGCACGCAAATCGCTGGCGGCATCGCGTTCGGGATGTCGATGTCTCTCTACGGAAATATCGAGATCGAAAACGGTGAAGTCACAACGACCAACTTCGATAAGTATCAGGTCGTTCGCATGAACGAAATGCCGAAGATCGACGTGTTCTTTGTTCCTTCAGAGGATAAGCCGACAGGTCTTGGTGAGCCGGGTGTTCCTCCTCTCGGAGCGGCGCTCGCCAACGCTATTTTCTCGCTCACAGGAAAACGCGTACGCAAGCTTCCGATCGCGCTCGAAGTCGCGAAGCAACAACAGGCCAGCACTTAAGGTTCAGCGCTCGCAGTCGTCTATTAGCGGCTGCGAGCGTTTCAAATGATCACGTTCAAACCCATCGCTCTCTCACGCCACAAAGACGTCACGCTCAAATTCCGGGAAGACTCGTATGTTGCGAGCTTCGGCAACGCCGACCTGTTTTACAAACAAAATGGCGCGCGCGGAGAAACCTATTTCGAGTGGTTAGAAGCGAAACTCTCGGCCGATCCCGAGTTCGCGGTTCATGTTTGGCGCGACGACGAGATCATCGGGCAAATGGAACTTGGCCTTTTGAAATCAGACGCCACCTGCGGGTACGTGAATCTCTATTACCTCGCGCTGGAGGCGCGCGGAACGGGAGTCAGCGCCGATCTTGATCAATACGCAGTAGATATTTTTCGCAGGCGCGGCCTTAAGCGCATGCGCCTTTCGGTGAGTCCGACGAACTTCAGAGCTCTCGCTTACTACGTGAAAATGGGTTGGCGAGATCTCGGGCCCCGCGCGGATGCACCCGAGGTTCACTTCATGGAGAAGTCGATCTAGCCGGGAGGCTACGTCTCGCGCGGTTTGCCTTCGTTAATGAGACCAGTTGCAAGACCTCGCACGATTGTGCTCGCCGCATAGCCAACGTAGGTTGTCAGCGGTGTTCGATCCGCCGCGAGAGAATGGTCGAATGTGATCTCGCTGCAGAAATCTGTGCGACCCACATCGCCGTCCAGTTTCGCTTACAAATGTGCATCCTTTCCCGTCATCCGGAATCACCGCTTTTTCCATTGCCGGTATGTAACGGGTACGTTTCACCTCCGCTGCGGAGGTGGAACTTGGATTTGTTTCTCGCGCTTTACCGTTCTCTCGCGATTTTTGACTCTTTGCTTTTTTCTCACCTCGCTTCTGACTCCGATTGGCCACTCGCTGCGGATCATATTTATTTAGCCCCAGCTCGGCGAGCCGTTCCAGCAAGGCTTCGGTCGTCATCGACGGATCAACGTGACCGAGGAGATCTTTGAGATAATTGAGCTTATCGTTCAGCTCTTTCGAGATCGAAAAGCTGACACGCAAGCGATCGTTCGAGATCGCATGTTGCGATTCGCGTTTCTCGCGCTCGGGATTTCTGCGTGCGAATTCCTGTTCAACTTCCCGTCGGGATTTGCCAAGGCAGGTTTCAACGAGCTCGATCTTCGCGTTGATTGAATACGGCCTTTCGATCTTCGCTTCTTGATAAAGAAACGATTGAACGTCGGCGGCGACACTCAAGCTGAGCTCACCCGTTTCAATCTTCTCTTCAAACTGCGGCATTTCTCTTACGAGCTTCATCGCGTTGATTCGCCTCATCGCGGAACCTGCGCAGTAACCGAAGTGCTTTGTCACCATCTCGTAGAAGCTAGGATAGCCGCGCTCGAGGTAGATCTTGCGAGCGGAAATCTCTTGAAACAGTTTGATAATCTTAAGCGTCGACTCGCGTTCAAGTCTGATTTCTTTTTCCGCTTCTAAAATCAACTCATCGTTTGAAAGTTTCAAAAACAACCTCCGGCTAGCGGAGGTTGTACCACCGGTTTTTAAAACTCGCTTTTCTCGAAAATTCAGCCATGAGCTCTCGACTCAAAAGGCAGACTAGAAGGCGGTTTGAAGCGCCCGAGTGGTCACAGATGAAGCTGCAAGCGAGACCACACCAACCACCGCGTGTGATAAACAAAGACTGATTACGACAAGTCCTGCCGCCTCAAAATCCCCGTCAACCAAAAAAATAAACTCTCCGAAGAATCGTAGCCCGATCCGCCAGGAAGGCGGATCGGAACCCGCCTCACATAGACGGACATAAGATCGCACCACCGAGCATTCGAGGCCGTAAGAACGACAGACCGTCGCCCCAGCTGAACCTCGAGGCCGCAGAAACGAAAGACACTCGAACTTAAGATGCGAGAACCACCTCCGCAGCGGAGGTAAAAGACGAACAACGAAGACCAGCGGCCAAATGACCCTGTAACTACAGAACGCGATCCTACGTCCATCCTTGAGAACGAGGGTTCCGAAATGCCATCCAGGCATTTCGGGCCAAGAACCAAAGACAGATTAAAAATTTGAGGTGGAAAACGAATCACCTCTGCTGCGGAGGTGCGGGCAGTACAGGAAACGTTTACGACTCACCCTTCGCGAGAGCATCCTTCAGAGCAAACCAACCGATCAGCGCACAGGGCACCCGCGTTGGACTTTCACGCAAACGTTGAAATGGCTTAAGCAGCGCGATTTGCTCCGGCCAACCCGCCGACACCGGCGCGAGCAAACTCGAGTTGAAAAGCTCGAGCGACGAGAGAGCGTCTTCCAGCGAGCGACCGTCGACAACTTCCGTCATCAGCGATGCCGAAGCGGTCGAGATGCCACATCCGCTTGCACGAATGTCGATCGATTTGATGACTCCGTCGATCACCGTGACGCCAACATCGACCATGTCTCCGCACAATGGATTGCGACATGTGCCGACGCGTGAGTGCAATGAAGGATCGCCTGCGTGCGACGGATGACGGGCATGCTTGAGCAGGAGTTCTTGATCGCTCACGATTGTGCCGCTTTCTTCGCGAGAGCGATTTCGCTCACAACACTCATCGCGATCTCTGATGGATTTCGGCAGGCGAGGTCGAGACCTGCCGGCGCGTAGATGCGCTTGAGTCGTTCGTCCGTGAGCCCCTGCTCAGAGAGATATTTGAAGACCAGACGAGATCTCTTTTCGCTCGCGATAAGACCAACGTAGTTCGCATCGCTCTTCAGCGCCGCTTCGATGAATTCGTGATCGCCCTTGTGGTGAGAGGCGATGATCATGAGTGTTCCTGGTTTCACCGAGAGATCTGCGTACCCCGCCGCCGCCGTTTGCAAAACGACTGAAGATGGATAAAGAGACGAATCCAAATTCCAGCCGTAAACTCGCGTCGGCCATTTCATCAGAGCACCGAAGCGCGCGAGCTCTTCGGTGATCCGCGACGAGCCCATGATCAGGAATTCGCTTTCGCCGCTGATCCAATCCTGATTCGCAATCGAGCCTGCGCCGAAAACACCCTTAGTTTCTCGAAGAGATCTCATCGAAGCGCCGCGTGTCTGCGCGACACCGCGAGCCAGTGCGAGAACCATCGCTTCTGCGGGTGTTGTCGTGCCGCCGCTGATCGAGTCGAGTATCGAAGCGGCACCTGAACTCAATGGCTCTGCAAACTCGAGCGCATAACCCAGGCCAGCCCCTAGGTGGGAGAGAGCCTCGCGAGCTTCGAGAGGTGCGCGAACAACCACACGCTCCGGTGGCGACTGCGGATCGATGAAGACATCCATCACACCCCCGCACGGCATTCCGAGCCCGAAGATTTCGTCGTCGAGATCTGCGACGACGATGCGTGTGCGACCTTCGCCCATCGCTTCGACCGCGTTGCGAGCCACGAAGCTCTCAGCGCACCCGCCCCCAACCCAGCCGAAGACGTTTTTTCCTGATGAATCGATGACGGCTTTCGAGCCGGGCTTCGCCGAAGCTGAGCCACGAACGGCGATCACGGTCGCAATCGCAAACGGCTGACCCGACGAACGAAGAGACGAAACAACAGAATCGAAAGTCACGGTGTGCCTCCGAGGACGAGCCGCTGCGCATGCGCGAATGCCGCAGGAGTGTCGACGTCGTAAAACGCCAGTGCGTTGGCCGAGTGAGTGAGATCGACCGGCATTCCTCCGTATCGAGCGAACAAATATTTGCAACCCTGATCGTCGTCTTCGTGCGCGAGAACTTCGTCACGCAACGACATTGCGATCAGAACCGGTTGCCCGCGCTCACCGTCAACGACCGGATAGATTAATTTCTCCGTGGGATGAGAATCTGCCGCCGCAATCAATGCTGAATAATCAGCTGCGGTGAGAAAAGGTTGATCACCCAAACAAACTGCAAAAAACGCGGAGGTCGACGGAAGAGCCATCAAGCCCCGGCGAATGGACGAATGCATTCCCAATGAAAAAGCCTCATTGCGGACTACGCGAAAATTAAAAGCCGCTAGCTCCTTTTCGACGAGCGACGATTCAAACCCGGTCACGGCAACGTAATCGGAAAAGCGCGCGCGAGAAAGCTCCGTGCAAACGCGTTCCAAAACGGTGCGTCCATCGAGATCGAGAAGAAGCTTGTTTGCGCCCGCCATGCGACGAGATTGTCCTGCGGCGAGAAGAAGGCATGAGACCATTGCCGAAATCATAGGAACCGACGTCTCACGAAGCAAGGCGCGCCCCGCGTTTGAAATCAAAAAAACACAGTCGCGCCGATCGAGAGTTCGCGAAGCAGGTAGTAGTTGTAAAACGCTCCTAGAATTAGAAAGCGGGTGGTCTTAAATTGGACCCCACCAAATAAATCGCTCTGCGACGTCGTCGCTAAGAGAGCTCGATTGTCGAAGTCGTAATAAAATTTCTCATCCGACGTTGTGAGTCGGTAGGCTCCCGTCAAAATAAACCTCCCCAAAAAGAGAGCCGCGGTCGCAACCGATGCCTTCGCCCGAAAGTCGCCCGAGACGTCGATCACCGAGTAGTCGAGAAGAATCGACGTCAATGACAAGCCAAAGGAGTAAGTCGTGAGCGCGGTATTGAGAAAAGAATCAGGCGTCACACGAATTTCATCTTGCAGATACGACGCTCCAGCGTAGACCGGCCCGACAATCGCCTGAAGACCAAACCCTGGTTTCACGTGTTTCGAAAAAGATTCGTAGCGGAGGAGTCCCCCGATTTGCAGACTCGTATTTCCCTTCGAAAAAAGCGACGCCGCTAAGCCTGCGGTATATTTGCCTGAAGAATATTTCGAACGCTCATCCATTCGCGAAACTAAATCGCTAGGCAACTCGGCAGCGGGAGGACCAAAGAAAGTTTCATCACTATTCGAAGGCGAGATCGCGGCGCCTACGCGCCCAAGACCTTTCACCAATCCGAAATCGAACGCGCCCTTGTAGTAGATGGTTTCAATCCCGGTGATCTCTTCTACAGGAATCGCCGCCGGATTTACGCGAATCTTATCGGTCTTCGTTGGTCCGACTCGGCGCTCGGTCAGAAGACCACGCGATCCGCAGTTATTGTTGTCGTGACAGAGATAACCCTCACCCGGTGCCGCCGATGCCACCAGGCTCTGGATCAATAAAAGCAGAACCCACATAAAACCATTCCAGGTTTCGAAGATCAAAATGTCAAAAGGTACGCACGGGCGATGGTGTTTTAGCGACAAATCTAAACTGGACGCGCCCGCTTCTTACGATCAAGAGAAACTTCGAAACGATGTCTATTCTTACTGATCTCATGACTCCCAAGCCTGTGCCATCCGAAGGAATCGAACCGATCTCCGAAACGGAGTTCATCGAGCGATTTAAGAAGCAGTTTCGCGACCCAATTTACGACAAACATCGCGCGGCGATTCAAGAGATGGCGAAGATCGCGTACGACGCGCACCAAGAGGGCGGTCATAAAGCTCCCTTCACGAAGCCAGCCGGGCCGGGCTACAAAGATCCGAGCTACAAGCTAGCCGATGACTGGACAAACACAAAGGCCGCCTGCGATGCCGCGCGCCTGAGATACGAAGATAAGTCTCGGAAAAGCAAAGTGTTGATCATCTCGGGCGCAAACCGAAACGATAAAACGTGCCCCGGCGAAGTCTCGAAATCGCGCCGGATGGCACAGCTCGCTCAAAAAGTTTTCGAAGATGAGTTTCAATTCGACGTGGAGTTGATCGATCTTTCACTCATCACAAGTGAGTACGGAAAACAGATTCATCCCTGCAAAGGCTGTGTGTCGACCGCGATGCCCCTCTGCCATTTTCCTTGCTCGTGTTATCCCAACCATTCGCTGGGTCAGTCGCACGACTGGATGAACGAACTTTATCCGAAATTCGTCGAATCTCACGCACTCCTCTTCGTAACTCCCGTTTACTGGTATCAATCTCCCAGCGCGCTCAAACTTTTGATTGATCGACTCGTTTGCGTAAACGGAGGGAATCCGGATCCGACGTCGACCCACGGAAAGAAAGCCGAGGAGGCAAAGAAGATCGAAGCGGGCGGTTGGGATTACCCGCAACATCTCGCAAGACGAATCTTTGGCTGCATCGTCCACGGCGACACCACGGGCGTCACCGCGCTCAAGGATCACCTCACGAACTGGGCCGAAGATCTTCAGATGATCCCGGCTTCGACAAAGAGCCAAATCGGTCGCTACATCGGATATTACGGCCCTTACTTCGAGAGCCATGAAGCCTACGAAAAAGACGAAAAGATAAAACAGGAAGTTCAGATGGTCGCGCGTTCGATCGCGCACACGACTCTCGCTGAGCGCAGCGATAGAAACATCGATTTACTTTCACCTGAGATCAAGGAGCCACGGCAAAAATGAAAACCGAACTCAAACACGGCGATTTCAAACAACTCGACGCAAACCTCTGGATTCTGGAAGGCGAACTCCCACACCACATGCCTCTCCCGAGAACCATGACGGTTTTCCGGATGCGCAATGGGGATCTCTGGATTCACTCCGCCATAGCGCTCGATGAAAGACGCCAACGCCAGCTCGAATCGTTCGGGCGGCCCGCGTATCTCGTGGTTCCGTCGACCATGCACCGTCTCGATGCCCCCGTTTATAAACAGACTTATCCCCATATCAAAGTTGTTTGCCCCGAAGCGGCCCGTAAAAAAGTCAGCGACGTCGTCGCGGTCGACAACTCGTGCGAAAACGAGTTCCAGGGCTCTGAAGTTAAAGCGATCACGATGCCGGGAGCAAAGCCGATCGAGCTTGCTTATGAGCTTCCGCTTGCGAGCGGCAAAGCCATGGTCTTTAACGATTTGCTCGTCAACGTCGAGCACACGCACGGAATCCTTGGGAAATTCTTAAGCCTCATCGGCCGGGTGGGTGCCTTCCGTTCACCGCCTTCGAACAAAATGCTGCTTTTAGATGACCGCAAGAAGTTTCACCAATGGCTCTCCGATCAGTCGCACCGAACTGATTTAACCATCATCACGGTCGCCCACGGCGAACCGGTGACCGAGCGCATTCCCGAGCGTTTCGCCAAAGCGGCGACCCAAGTCTGATCCAAAGTTTTCAATCACCAAATCAACATATGCACCCCTGACGAAAGACGTCCTAAAACGTCAATCCGCAGGGGGTTCTAGGTGCTCACACCTTTTCGACTTTTCCTCATCTGTTTGGTCACGATCGGATACACGAGCCAAGCCGAAGAAATTCGGGTGATCTCGTATAATGCGGGGCTTTTAACGAGTACCGGCTTCAATCTTGTTCCTTGCACGACCGAACGAACCGAACCTCAAGCCCAGCAACTTCTCGATCTCGATCCCAGGGTTCACTTCG
This sequence comes from Pseudobdellovibrionaceae bacterium, assembly GCA_913774795.1. Classification (GTDB taxonomy): domain Bacteria; phylum Bdellovibrionota; class Bdellovibrionia; order Bdellovibrionales; family JAMPXM01; genus CAJYOV01. Next base: position 5,747 of record CAJYIL010000082.1, on the reverse strand, counting down.
CGATCTTGCTTCAAGAAGTTTGGACACGCTACGGGTTCGAAACTTACAAACGGATCGCGACCGAAAAAGGGTTCTCGATGTATCCGGCGATGTACGAAGATGTCGCGTACAACGGCGAAATCATCATCACGAACATGAAAGTCCTAAAGCACACGTTCGTGCAGTTCCCCGACGATGATCACGCCTACCGCGGCATTCGTACGGTGACGGTGCAATCCGATAAAGGGCCCGTTGTCATTTCGAACGTTCACACTTCTTATAGCGATTCGAGCGGCTTTCTCCCGCAGCACCGCGAGCAGTTCAATCTCATCGCGCGTTTTCTCGATGCAGTTTTGAAGACAGGTTATCCGATCATCTTTGCCGGCGATTTCAATGCAGGGCCGAACATGAGCTACCGCTCTGAGAAATATTCGTCGGCGAAAACGATTTGGGAAGACACGATTCTGCCGGTCTTTACGTCTCGTGGTTTGAAGCCGTTCGGGAACGAGGCCGCAAACACGTGGTCCGAAGAAACAAACACGCTCGTCTCGTACCCGGCCCGCGTGATTCGCTGGATGAATTGGTATGAATACGGAATTTCGGAGTGGGATCAAAACTCCGCGCGCATCGATCATATTATGGCGTCGAGTACATTGAAAACGCTCGAGACCGGTCGCTCGATGGCGCAACCGGTGGTGCTCCCGTGGTCTTGCACGGGCCGCGCAGACGCTCAAGGTCGAACACCGCTGAGCGATCACTACGCGGTCTACGCGCGGTTCGTGATTTAATTCTTCGACTTAAAGGCGGCGATTTTTTCGGCCGTCTTCAACGCGTCGACCGCCGGATCAACGTCTTTTTCAATCGATCGAATTTTCAAATCAGGATCGATGATGAACGTCCAGCGTTTGCTCATCGACATGATCGGCATTTTTGATCCGTAGAGGTTAATCACGTCGTCTTTCGGATCGGCAAGCAGAGTGAAGTTTAACTGATGCTCTTTTTTGAACTTCGCTTGGTCGGCAACGTCATCCGCGCTAATCCCAAAAATTTCAGCTCCCTGAGCCTGAACCTTTTTGATGTTGTCGCGGTAAGCGCAAGCTTGCGTCGTACAGCCCGGAGTTCCCGCCTTCGGATAGAAGTAGAGGACGGTCCATTTGCCTTTTCGGCTCTGGAGATCGAACTCGGTCCCGGCGTCGGTTTTCGCTTTGAAAGTTGGCGCTGGATCGCCCACCTTGAGGTCGGCCGCGGCCTGGGCATTCGGCGCGAAGCCGATGAAAAGTGATACCAAAGTTCCCAATATCATATGTGCCATGTCTTTTCTCTCCTTGAAACTCGAGCATGCTCTCGAGTTGTGGACTTGTCGTTAACGAAGTTTGCATAAAACAGCGCGCAATCGTGGTCGCGCCTAAGCATATCTCGATCAGGTTTTCGTTAACCTGTGGGTCATTGTCCGTTCATGAAAGGAACAAACCATGGCTCGCACAAAATCGTCTCGCTCTTCGGGCGCAAAATCAGCTCGCTCGTCTTCGTCTAAATCGGGTTCGGCTCGCGGCGCCCGCGCGTCGGCACAAACTAAATCTGAGTCGTCTTCGAACGAAGAAGGCTTCTCGTTCGCGCGCGCTCGCGACTACGTTGAAGACAACGTCAGCCTCCAAACAGCTGGTCTCGCTCTCGCAGGCGCCGGCATCCTCGCTCTCGTTTCGAGCGCGGCAGGCCGTAGCCTCATCCGCACAGCGGCGACTTCGGTTGCTCGCCTCGCGCAAGATAACTTCGGTGAGTACTTCGGTGCTTCATCTGAAGACGAAATCGCGACTTCGGATCGTCAACGTCCATCACGCCAACGCGCTCAAGACCGCATCTAATTTTAAATTAAGGAGGATTTTCAAATGGCTAAAAACAAGCAACAACGCAACACAGGCCGCTCGCAACAAGACCAAGATTTCGATTCTCAAGATGACGAGATGATGGACATGGATTCATCGTCGTCTTCGTCGCAAATGCGCGCCCAAGGCCGTTCGCAAGAAGGTCGTGGCACTCAGCGCGCATCGGGTTCGCAAGCTCAACAGCGCACAGGCGCTCAGGGCCGCGGCGGTCAACTCCAAGCGCAAGGTGGTCAACAGGACATCCTCGCTTCGATTCGTCCAGCTCTCGACGAAGCTCGCACTTACATCGAAGGCTCGCCCGTTCGTGCGGCGGCCATCGGTGCGGTTGCCGGCGGTCTCTTGATGACTCTCTTCTCGACAGAAAAAGGTCGTGCGTTCGTTCGCATGGCTTACGACTACGCAAATCCAATGGTTGCGAAATACGCTCGTGAGTTCATCTCACAACAAGCGGGCAACATGGCCGACCAAGCTCTCGGCGCTCACTAAATTTTTTTTTCGGCGGGCCCGGTTGCGGGCCCGCTTCTTGGTTGCATTTTGGAACCATTTTTGTAAAACGAGCTCATGCATAAATATGTAGCCGCTTTGGTTTGCTTCTTTGCCGCATCAACATCGTTTGCCCGCTCGTATTACTACTCGCTCGATCACGGCCGCCGCGCGCCGATCTCCATCGAGACAAATGCATCAACGACTGACTGGCTCGTTCTCATGCCCGGCTCGGGCTGCAACTTCTACGAAATCTCTGACTCTCGCTTTTTGAAGTGGCTCACCGCGGGCCGCGCTTTCAACGTTTTGCTTATCGGCAAAACCGGCGCCGATATCGGGAAGACCAACGAAGCTTGCCGTGTCGACGAGTTTCAACGCTCTTCGCTTCGCCCTCAGCGCATTCGCGATACGCAGACGATCATGCGTGACCTGATCCCGGCTGGCTCCCGCATCTTGCTGAGTGCGATCAGCGAAGGCGCCTACATTGCGCCTGACGTCGCGGTCGCCGATTCTCGCGTTAAAGCCTACATCGATATCTCAGGGAATACTCAGTCGTGGATGACCGAAGAACTCATGTGTGTGCCAGAGGGCCCAAAGCGCGACAAGCTCGCAAAGTTTTTCGACGAAGAAGTTCGTGGCAACGATAGCTTCGAGAAGTACTACGTCGACTGGACGTACGCTTACCTCAACTCGTACGACACGCACCAAGCCTATGACATGATGAAGGCGCTCCACATCCCGATCGTTTGGCTCAACGGCGATGCTGACGAAACATTGTGGGTCGAAGGCGCCCGTCTCGACGCGATGGATTTAATCCATAAGCAAGGCAAGACGAACATCGAATACCACTGGCTGCACGGAGCCGACCACGGCCTTCACTGCGCTGATGCTCTCACCGTGACCAGCACGGGCGCCAAGATCCCGAACCCGCTCTACGACGCCACTTGCAACGAGGCCGCGATGCAGGCGCAAGTGCGCCAGATCATCGTCGACTTCACCGCGCGCCGTTTCTAACCGCGAATCGCCTGAAGGGCGCTCTCGTAGTTCGGCTCCTGCGCGATTTCGGGAACTTGTTCGCTATAGATAACGTTGTTCTTCTCATCGAGAACGATCACGGCGCGTGAGCAGAGGCCCGCGAGAGGACCATCCGCGATCGCGAGACCGTAGTCTTTTGCAAACGATGATCTGAATGTCGAGAGCGCCTCGGCCGATTCGATCCCTTCCGCTCCACAGAAACGCTTTTGCGCAAAAGGAAGATCGGCCGAGATATTCAAGATCGCGGTGTTCGCCATTTTTGCTGCGTCGGCGTTGAATTTACGAACACTCGTTGCACACGTGGGCGTATCGATCGAAGGAAAGACGTTTAAGACTTTCTTTTTGCCGGCATAAGTCTCGAGCGTGACTTCGCTTAAGTCAGTGCGAACCAGTTTGAATGAAGGTGCCGCCGAACCTTTTGCGGGCAAGGTGCCTGAAGTGTGAATCGTATTTCCTTTGAGGGTGATCGTAGCCACGGGAACTCCTAAGCAGGGGGTGTGAAAACGATCCTAGCGATGAACGACGTCAGAGGTCTCCAACTTTTTCATACCTCTAACCATCTCGGTGCCGACTTGTGTCGAAACCAACATGAGGCGCGGATGCGTCTCCAACCCCTAAGGCCAGGAGGCCCGTTATGAAAGCCATCATCTTTACTTCGCTTCTTCTTCTCATCGCTCCGAATGCGCAAGCGGCCGAAAAGCTGGCACGTGCAACAGCCTCGGAACTGATGGGCGCGAAAGACGAAGCGATGGCGGAATTAAAGGACCTCAACAAAGAGTTCCACATCACCATCCGCGAGCGCGTGGCTGCGGATATCGCGGCGCCGACTGATGCGGATGGATCAGCGCTTCTTTCGGCGACTGCCGAGGTCGAGACTCTGCCGGGCGCGGAAGTAGCCGAGCCATGGATCCTTGCGGCTCCGGATGCGACTCTCGATGTTCTCAATCGTGAAGACGTCGGCGCCTTTGAGACGGCTCAACTCCTCCCACTCAATCGGGCAAGCAACTGACGCCTTCGCCTTTGCTCGCAGTGAATACGGAGCCACGCTCGTCGCTCCGTAACCATTTCTCAAGTAATCAAGAAAGATACGACCCTTTCGTTTGGCGAAAGAAGATTGCGACGTGTAGCGATCTGGGTATTTTTGCTCTAGGTAACGGACGACCGAAAGCGAGAACGCCTTGATGTCATCGAACGAATGCTCGGGAAGGATCGGCACATGGATGTGCAGCCCCTTCCCGCCGGTCGTTTTAATCCACGTTTTCAAATTGAGTTGTTCGAGAAGCTCTCTCACGTCGTAGGCCGCGTCTTTGACGTTCTTCCACGTGAGGCCTTCATCCGGATCAAGATCGAAGACTATCAAGTCGGCTTTCGTGATGTGCGGAACATGAGTTCCCCAATTGTGGATCTCGAGCACTCCCATTTGCACGAGTTCGAAGAGGCCAGCCTTGTCATCGACCGTGAGGATTTCTTCTTTATGTTCTTTGCCTTTTAGATGCTGAACTTCGATCGCTTTTGGTTTGAAGAAACCCATCTTTTTTTGAAAGAAGCATTCTTTGCCCGCTCCATCCGGGCAGCGCACAAGACTCAACGGCCGCCCGTCAATGTGGGGAAGAATGAGTTTCGAAACTTTCTCGTAATACTCAGCCATCTGATGTTTTGTGACCCCCATGTCGGGATACAAAACTTTATCCGGATGCGTGAGGTGATACTTGTTGCTCTCTCTTCCATCGGTCGAAGGCGCTGTCTTCGACTTCGAACGCGCGGTCTTCACAGTCTTCGCGAGCGCGTGCTCGAGGGTGACGCGCTTCGCGGCTGCCCGTTTAGCTTTGGTCGTTGAGGCTTCGGTTTCAATTTTCACGAGGCTGGCATCCTTATCTTCTCTGAGCCCGTCAAAGACAGCCTGACGGATCATTTTATCTTTCGTCCATTCAGCGAAGCGAATCTGGCAAACGAGTTCGGGCTTCACGAAGGTGACGTCGCGTTCGCGCGGAGAGGCAACATCGAACGGAGTTTGGTCGATCGCCATTTTCTCAAGGCGCTCATAGAGCTCGTCGAGAAGTGCTCCGTCAAACCCAGTTCCAACCCGCCCGACATATCGGAGCATATCGTTGTCATCGTACGCTCCAAGGAGCAACGATCCGAATCCAAAACGTGCGCCTTTCGGCGCCGAGAATCCGCCGATGATGAATTCTTGCCCGTGCGCGCACTTGGCTTTCAGCCATGTTCCCGATCGCTCTGATTCATAAAGGGAATCCGCGCGTTTCGAGATGATGCCTTCCATGTTCAGATCGCAGCTGGCGGCCAAGACCTCGGGCCCATCTTGTGTCCAGTGTTCGGAATAACGAATACGTTCAGAGTGCGTCGTTT
>CAJYIL010000081.1 GCA_913774795.1 Pseudobdellovibrionaceae bacterium | reverse complement strand
GTGCTAAGAACGGCTACTACTTGAACAAGAACACCAAGATCCTAATGGAACAGATTTAATATGGGGCCGTGTGGGGGACAAATGAAGTTGAAAGCAATCGTGGTCGGTGTGCTTCTCGCTTTTGCGGTGAACGCAGTTGCAGGCCTGCCGAACGAACAAACAGGTCGCCGCCGCAAGGCCGCTCCGCAAAATCCAGTTCCGAAATTCCCAGATCTTCCGAAAAAGCCGTTCCCGGGTCCGGGCATGCCGACAGATCCAAACTACCCAACGATTCCGAAAATCCCGGCTCCTGGCAAAGGCAATCCCAAGGGTGGACCTGAAGTTCCATTCCCGCTCTCGATCACTCTTCCATTCCCTTGGGACGCGATCGAAGGGATCTGGAAAGTCGTGACCGACGATCACGAGACTCTGTTTAGCTTCTCGGTTCAGACCGACCGTGACGGCAAACAATACCTCCACGTGCTGCAAATGAACGCGACGACCGGAGTCGTTGTTGCCGAGGGCGTTGGTGTCGGCGTTGAAAAGGATAAGCTCGTTCGTGCGGCGATGACTTCGAAGACGAATAAAGTGAACTACATGCTCTTTATCGGTTCATATAAAAACACGGGCGCTCATGCCTCGGCGCTCATGAAGGCCATCACGGTTCTGACCGTTCGTCCTTTCACCGCATTGATGGGCGATAAAGACGTCCAAGTGATGGTGGAGAAGATTTCGAACTCGCCGGTCGATCCAGCGCAAATCTGCACGCAGTGAGGAATTTAGTGGCAGGCGCGGTGAAAACGCTTGCCCTCTTCGCGCGAGTTTTCTAAACCAGTTGCTCCAGCGGCTCTCACGGGAGCTGCACTTGTTCGAGTGCTTGGTACAGGCTTAGCTCAGTTGGTAGAGCAATACCCTTACAAGGTATGGGTCGGGGGTTCAAGTCCCTCAGCCTGTACCAAGCACTCGATCGATCTATCCTTCGGCCGCGTCGGCCGCCTTATTTTTCTAATCTAATTTCGTTTTAAGTTAAGTGATGTCGAGGATGACGTACGTGAAGTCGTCGTCTTGGGCGGTACCGTGTTTTTGGCGGTCGAGTTCTTTTTCGATCGAGGCGCAGGCCTCTTGGGGTTTCAAAGTGCGCGTGTTCTGGATCAGTTTCGCGAGACGTCGCTCGCCGAGTTGGCGATCTTCGCCGATCTTCATTTCGGCGATTCCATCGGTGTAGAGGAAGAGTCGGTCGCCAGTGTCGACTTCGAGGGAATCGTATCCGAGCTTCATTGAGTCATCGAGACCAAGAGGGTGGCCGGGATTTCCCATCACCGTGACGGTGCCTTCGGATTTCAAGAAGTAAGGGAACGGAGCTCCGGCGGACCACATTTCCACGCGTTTGGTTTTCAGATTGAGTTCAATGGCCGACATCGTCATCAGGTAGCGCTCGTTAGATTCGAGAGACCTTTGTAAGTCGAGTAGGTAGTGATTGAGTTCGTTGAGCAGATCTGGAACATCTCGTTTTGTCGTCGACGTGTTGCGAATCGCCTTGAGATAGGACGCGACCGATGCGGTCATCATGGCCGAACCAGGCCCATGACCTGTCACGTCGCCCACGAAGACCGAAACGCTTTCGTCATGCACAACGAAGAACGACCACCAATCTCCACCGCACGCTGTCGCGGGACGATAGTAGCCAGCCAGCTCGAAGCCCCGCTCTTTGATGTAAGTCGCGTTGGGAAGAAAGAGCGTTTGTACCGCCGCGCTGAGCTCTTCAAACTCTTTTGTTCGTTTCGCAAGAGTCTCCTGCGACTGGCGCAAGTCGGTAAAGACCGTTAGGAGCGTCAGAAATGAAACGTAAGAGACAGTCAGTGCGATTAACACTCCAAAGAAGAACGTGGTGCTTTGCTCGTCGGGGAAAATGTAAACCGTGTATCCCGTGAGCACGAGGCAGAGCAGGTAGTACTTCAGCATGCTCGCACGGTCGAGAAATGTGCTGCCAACACAAAAGATCGTGATGAGTCCGACCTGCAGAAAATCGGAATCAAGTTCGCTTCGCCAAATCAATAAAAAGACCTGCAACGTCCAGACGCCAGCCACGATATCGAAAACGGTCGCAATATTTTTTCGGAAATAGGGATGCGCGTAAGTCGCAAGTGTCGCGACCAAAAAGAGTACGCCGATGAATCCTCGCTCCGACCATGACTCGGTCTGGCCGCTGATCAAGAAGTAGATCGTGAATCGCCAGAGCGGGTAAAGGAATCCGATAATGCCCATGATGAGGCGGTAACGAGAAAGAATTCTCTCTTCATTCACGACAGAACTGGTGAGAGTCGGCTGTCTCCGCAGAAGCGCTTTAAGTTTCATCGAAGCTTCAGCATACCCGCAGGCGGTGAAGGGCGCGAGGTCCTAACACAAGAGCGAATACGTCACTCAACCGGCGGCTTCGAGTCTAGGGACTGATGGTGTTCTGGCAACTGCCCGAAATGGAGAGCAATTGGTAAGTCGAGTTGAAGTTCGCGGGTTGCGAGATCGAATAGGCGCCATTCACCGTGGAGCTAGCGCAGGTCAGCGACGCGATTGCGCTTGAGCATTGGTCAAGGGTGGTTTGATTTACCCGGAGTAAGCCGCTGGCGACGCCGTTGTAGGCGTCATTCAGAGTTGGATACGTCGTCGTATTTAAGCCCATCGCGCCGGTGATGCCGGTTGCGCCTAGAACACCCGAGAGACATGTGCCGTAGTTCAGAGAGGGGTTACAGCTGCTAAGTTTGCTGCACATAGTGTGGGCCATGAAGGTGGAGCCGCCTTGAACTCCGCTCGTTGGACCGCGGAAGCCGGGGTTCCCGGTGTCGGTGCCGCAAGAGGTGAAAAGCGCGAGCGCGAGGACCAAAGCGAGTCGTTTCATTTTTCACCTTCGATGTCAGACGTCACGGGGAAGAGCTGGAAGTTGAATTGGTAGACGCGCGATTTTGGATCGCTTGTTTCAATCGAGAGAGCATCTTTTTTAAAATCGCGGATGCGTTCCCGGAGGTCGAGAAACTCTTTTTCAGTGAGCTGCACGGTGACGGATGAAACTTCTCGCTCCGTACCTTTAAAGCGGGTCAGGGATTCGCGCGCGATTTCGATCATGCTCGAGTGAAACGAGATCAGCGCTGAGTGCAAGATCTCGTTCTTCGTCGTGAGCTGTTTGTGTTTTGTCTTCCAGCCGTTTCGTGTTTGTTCGATGAAGCCGAGCGCGACCATCTCGTCGAGCGCTTGTGCGATTTCTTTCTCGCTCACTCGAGGAAGAAGAGCTTGCGAGATCTCACGAGCGGTGAGGCGCGGATGCGACTGGAGAAGTTCGCGAACGACGACGTTGTACCACTTCGAATAAAAGCCAAGTTCGGCCTGAGCGAGTTCGTGGCGTTCGGCAAAATCGGGATTGCGCAGCAAGTTTTCGAACAAGATGAGTTTACGATCCGGGTCCGTTTCGTTGTTCAATTCGCGGAGTTGTAAAAGTGCGCGTGTTTCGACTTTGCTTAATCGCAGCGTCTTCGCGATTCGCTCGGCCGCCTCCTTCGAAAGATTGCGGCGACCTTGAATGACGAGTTGAACGAAGTTTGGCGAAGAGAATCCGCATTCACGATTGAAGGTGCGGTGCGAGAACATCCCTCGCGCGCGCAGATCGTCAACGACCGCTTCAAGAAAGCGGCGGTGATCGAGAAAATCAGTTGGGCGCAGTTTCGTAGAATACATCTCTTCCGAGCGTATCGGCGCATCAGTCGTGACGTAAACTGTATTCCGGAGAATACAGGCCCACGACGAAAGCCCAACTCGACCTAAATATGAATCGAGACTTAAGTGAGACAAATTGGACCTCCGTCGCGTGGTGAGCGGGTGCAATCACGCCCACCATTTGTTTATGCAAAAACAAATCGCTCTTCTTCTCGCCCTCGTGGTGTCATGCGCGTTTTCGACTTCGGCTCACGCCGACTCAGGAAAGAAAGCGTGGACGATGCTCGTGTTCATCAACGGCAACAACAATCTCGACAGCTACGGCGAGATGAACTTGAAGCAGATGCAGCAAGTGGGTTCGACAGATCAACTCAACATCGTCGCTCAGTGGGCCAGCCTGAAAGCGAGCGACACGAAGCGCGTTTATATCGAAAAAGATCCGGGCGCGAAGACGGTAACGTCACCGGTCGTAGAAACTCTGCCGATCGTCGATATGGGCGATAAGAACGTTCTCATGGACTTCATTAGATGGGGTGTCGATCACTATCCGGCAGAGCACTACTTCATCGCCGTCTGGAATCACGGAACAGGTTGGCACTTGCGCTCGCTCGATAACGGTTTTAAGACGACTGACATTTCTTACGACGATCGTTCGGGTAACCACATCACGACTGAGCAACTCGCTGAAGTCATGCATGAGGCCGCCTCTTACATTGGTCACAAAGTCGACGTCTATGCGAGCGATGCCTGCCTCATGGCGATGGTTGAAGTCGCCCAAGAGATGGAGGGCGCGGTTGAAACATTCGTTGGTTCAGAAGAAGTCGAGCCGGGCGAAGGTTGGCCTTACGATCTTTTCTTGAAACGTTGGGCCGCAAACCCTTTGGCAAACTCAAAGGAAGTGGGCTCTTACCTGGTTGACGCTTATCATGAGTTTTACGCGGGCCAAGGCACCGAAGGCGCGACACTATCGGCGCTCGACATGAACGAGATTCCTGCGCTCACACAGTCCCTTGCGACACTGAAAGACTCGCTCATCGCACGCACGGACTTTGCTTCAATCAAAAAAGCGGGCGAAGCTTCGACTCGTTACGAAAGTAATGACTACGTCGATCTCAACAATGTTCTCGATAACATGGCTGCGGGTCTCACGAAGTCAGACGCAGCCGCCACTCCTATCGAGTCTGTTAAAAAGCAAATTGCGAAAACGGTGATTTCGGCGAAGACCACCGGAATGAAAGCCGCAGGTGTCGCGATTTGGTGGCCGACGTCGAAGTGGGAATACTCGGCGTACTCAACGCGGTACCACGGCTTGAAGTTTGATCAAGTCGCGCGTTGGAGCGATTTCCTCCAAAAACTCTATTAAAAACGGAAGAACAACGCGCCCGAAAGAACCGAAAGCGCGATGCAGTAAAAGATAACGGCGCGAGAGAAGGACCCCGAGCGGGTCCTTTTATCTATGAGAACGGCAGCGAAAATCCAGAATGCGAAAAGCGGGAGAAGTTCGAACGCTCCGGGCAGATGAAGAAGCTTTCCCCAATTGAAACCCACCGAAGACTCGATTACGGGTTTCTGAGAAAAGACTCCATCGGAGATCATCGAGAATTTTCCGTAAATAAATTTTGGAAGGTAAAACTCGAAGATCGGATTATCGGGTGCATAGGGCGTGCGTGGATCGATCGACGACGCAAGCAAGCAAAAGAACGCCGACAAAAAC
>CAJYIL010000080.1 GCA_913774795.1 Pseudobdellovibrionaceae bacterium | reverse complement strand
TGATGAACGCGTTTGCGGGTGGCTTCTCAGCCTTCGCAATCTGTTGAGCAGAAGAATTCGCTTCGGACATTTAGTGCATACCCATCGTAGAGAGAGTGAATCGCAACATCATTTCGGAGAACCACTGCGCCGGGCCCGCGATGATCCACGCAGCACCCGTCACGAACAACATCAAGAGAAGAAGGCTCGTGTACGTCTGCATGTCTTCGAGCTTGCGGTTCACTTCATAGGGGAGGAATCGTGCAAGCACTTTTCCTCCGTCAAGCGGATGAAGCGGGATCAAATTGAAGAACGCGAGGTACACATTGAGGAGTACGAACTGCTTCAGTACATCGGCGATCTGAAGAGCCGACTCTTGGCGCTCGATGATCGCTTCAAGATTGAAACGGAAAAACACCGCGGTCCCGAAGGCCGCGCACGCACCTAAGAACAAATTCGAAAGCGGACCCGCCGCCGCGATCCAGAACATGTCGGCTTTTGGATTTTTTAAATTCCGCTCGTCAACCGGCACCGGCTTGGCCCAACCGAAGAGAGGAACATGCGAGAAGAATCCGACGATCGGAAGAAGGAAGGTGCCGACGGGATCGGCGTGCGCAAATGGATTGAGCGTCAACCGTCCCATGATCTCGGCGGTACGATCGCCGCGCATTCGCGCCACCATTCCGTGCGCGAACTCGTGAAAGCAGAGCGCGAAGAGAAACGGGACGAAGAACTTCATGAGGTTAAACAAGTTTTCGTAGACGTTCACATTTTGCATGGGAAAACTGTATCCACGTGAGGCAACACATGTCCAGTTTGGCGTTTATCGTTAGTCTTTTGCTGGGTGCTCCCGCTTGGGGTGCTTACGCAAACTACAACAACGTGCTCATTGGAGAGCGAGCCGCAGGTCTGGGCGGCGCCTACACCGCTTTAGGCCGCGACCCCGCAGCGACGCCGTTTTATAACCCCGCCACCACGATCCTCCAGGAAGCGTCGTCGTTCTCGGGCGCGGTTTCGGTTTACAACAAGTACGAAACGACGATCGGTACACCGGGCGATTTTTCGGGCTCTCCCGCCCGCATTAACCGCGGCTTTTTCAGAGCGATACCGGCCTCGAGCGGAACAATCTTGAATTACAAGAAGTTCGCCGTCGGGCTCTCGATTCTCTCCCCCGATTACGATTTCTATAACGGCGAAGTGCAGAGTGATTCGAACACGAAATCGACTTTGAACTTCATCGATCAGAGTCTCTGGGTCGGAGGTACGCTCGCGACTCGACTGTCGCCGGAAGATTCGGTTGGCGTGTCCCTCTATTACACTGCGCGAGCGTTTCAGCGCTCGGTCGGTGATCACGTGTCGTCGGCGGGCTCGGCGACGATCGTG
>CAJYIL010000079.1 GCA_913774795.1 Pseudobdellovibrionaceae bacterium | reverse complement strand
AATAAGTCTTATGGCCGGTCTTCATGAACAGCGATGACTGCGCCGCAATCTTCGAGGATTTCATCGCAATCGCGCGTGGCCACGCGCCCGACGCGATTTTAAAAATGGCAAATTCGTGAGCCTGAGTGTTCAGCGCATCAGCCCAATCGCCGCATGCCTCATCGTCATCACCGCATTTCGCGGAATTCGCCCACGCGATCAGAAGAACTCCTCGGCCTTTCTGGAGAGCGCTTCGAATGGCGGCGACTTGAGTGTGGTCACACTCGGCAGAGGCCGCGGTCGTGGCAAGCAGAAGGAGAAAGCCAGCGATCAATTTCATCAGTTCTGCGCCTTTGCCGCTTCAGCGGCGATATTGAGATACTCTTGGAGAACGCGTTTCACTCGACTGCGGAGAAGCATCCAATCCATGTCGGAGAACTCCACGCCCGCGTGCGCACTAATCGGAAGACTCATCAGCTTTTGTTCTTCAGGTTCGTGCGGGAGAACGCCCTGATGCGCGAGGAGTTTCACTTCGAAATGCGTGCGGAGCTGATCGAGGTGCTCCGACGTTTCGGCCGCCTTCAAAGTATTGCCGAGGAGATTGAAGATCTCCGCGGAGTCGATTTCACCTTCTTTAACGATGTCGGCGACGAGCTTCACAAAATAGAGCCCGGCTTCGATTCTAGCGTAGTCGGTGCGCAGGCCCGGGAAGTCCTGAATGAGTGAAGCTTCTTTCAGTGTGTTGATCTTCCCGTCACCCTTGTCGTCGTAAAGCACGTGCACGTAGTGGGTTGGCTCAAGAACTCCTCCGCCAAAACGCTTTTTGCTTCGAAGCGCTGAGCGCGCGAAGAACGAAACGCGCGCACCCTCAGGTGTGAGACAATTCAGAATGAGATCGTTGTCTCCGTAGCGCGTTTTTCTCAGGATGAAGACTTTGTTCTTAACCTGCATAGGAGAATCGTATCACGCCTTCGATGAGCGGTGGCTCATTCGCAGGTAGAAGAAGGCTCCGACTAAGCCCCACGCCAGTGAGGCGAGCTGAGTCGCCGTGACTGACACGGGCCCGATGGGGCTGTCTTGGTGCATGTGAAGTTTGAAGAGGAAGAAAAATGCCGCTTGCCCGACTCCAATTCCCGCTGGGCTGATGGGCAGAGCTTGCGCGACGGTCCCGATCGGGACCAGGAAGAAGTAAATCGCGAGAGGGATATCGACGCCCAGTTGAGTCCCGATCGCGGCCACGAAGGCGACGATGAGCGCTTGGTTAATAACGCTCATCAAAACCGCGATCGCCAGCGCTTTGGGCGTGTGACGGTAGGAGTGCAAGACCTCGTAGAGCGAACGAACTCGTTTACCGGCCGGCAACTTTTCGAAGAGAGCCGGGTTGATTCGCGAGAACGAGATCGCGAAGAAGACGAGGAAGGCCGTGAAGAGAGCGGTCACTCCATACGCGACTGATGTGAGCTGCGGGCTTGTTGCGACCTCTTGGTAATTCAAGAACAACGCCGCAAATGCCGTGGCTATCATGACAAAGAAGCCGATGAGACGATCCATGAAAATCGAGACCGCGGCCGCGAACTTTTTCTCGGGATGCTGTTTGAGAAGGTAGTAACCTTTCACGACGTCGCCCCCGACTCCGCCCGGCATGGCGAAATTGAAGAACATCCCGATCAGCGAAAGGGGCAGGGTTTTACCAATCGTGGAGTCGAAGCCTTGCGCACGCATGAGCGTAAGCCAGCGGTAATTGTTTGCGAAAATCTGTAGACCCACGGTCGCCAAGCAAAAGGCGATGAGGGATGGAGTTGCCACGAGTTTAAGCGATTCGAGATCGAGGACGCCTTTTTTCGCGAGCCACGCAATCAAGGCGACCGCGAAGGCGATTTTGAGAGCCGTTTTCAGCGCGTTTTTGGCCTTCGACGCGGGCTGCTCCTGGATGGGATCGTGGGTGA
>CAJYIL010000078.1 GCA_913774795.1 Pseudobdellovibrionaceae bacterium | reverse complement strand
TTATTGAAAGACCTTAGGTCTATGGACAGCCGACATGAAGTCTGGTATTTGTCCACGTGGACATCGTTGAACGGGAAACCGCGAGTCTTTATTTTAAGACCTCGCGCCTCTCGTGAGAGTCACAATGATTTAGCGCGACGCATCAGGTATACCCTCGCTTCAACGCAACGTGCAGCGGATCAATCAGTCGATATACGCGGCTCCGACACCATGCCCATCGCAGATCGTGATCGAGGCCGAGTAGAGGTGAAGTGTGTGCCAACCTACCCTCCCCTATGTATGGGTGACCCGCGAAACGACCGACAAGGCGGAAAAACGGCTCATCATCCCTGTCTTCGGGAATCACCCGTTGAACGAACCAGAGAGATATCGTCGGGGCGGCATCGACTTCCTTTCGGGAAGGTCCTTCTCCCCCGGCGAGCCTGGAGAGGGCCACCCGCAGGTCGGAACTGTAACGTAGGACGGAGCGTCCGTCGGGCATCTTCGACGAGAAGCGATCGTCAACATAACGTGGGTGCATTTCTGTCTCCGATCTCCACGGCTAACGACCATGTGATCGAAGTTCGGCAGTTTCAGGTGCATCCGCTGCACCTCTTCGGCGGGCTTTTAACCAGCCGGGCGGGTTGGCAAGCACACCGCCGTGATGCCAGACGACCTTGACAATGTCCTCGGTCGATAGCCGTTTAACCCTCACCAAGCGGTCGGAAAGTTCGTCGAGAGCAACGCGGTTCGAAGCGATAAGAGCGCACGTATGTACAAATCGATCGGACAGCAAAGATTGAACAGCCCGATCCAGCAAGGGATCACTCGCACGTAGTTTCGTAAGTTCATCGGCCTCGCTCGCGACGATCGAGGTCAAGCGCCCGCCGAAACCGTACACGGCTTCGAAAAGGGATGCCCGGTGCGTCGCCCTTACGAGATCGGAACCGTCAACCCCTCCTGCGCCATCGACAAAGGAACCGAATACCTCTTGCTCAGCTGCTATACCCGCCAGATCGATCGCGATCATGTCGAGATAGTATCTCCTGTCCCTGGGCACGCTACCGTCAATGGAAATCGAAGCGAAGCCGGCGATTTCGTTATCGCCGCTCTCGAGGATTTCGTCACTGATCGCTACACCGTTTAGATGGGCGTAAGGTATCTGCAATGCGACGATGGCGTGGCCAAGCTCGTGGACGGAGAGCATCTTCAGCGATTGCGCTGAAAGCTTCCGGAAATCCGGT
>CAJYIL010000077.1 GCA_913774795.1 Pseudobdellovibrionaceae bacterium | reverse complement strand
GCAGTCTTGGGCCACCGGCTTTATGCCGGCTGACTTTTTCCCGATTTTTGATCTTCTCATTCGGCGACTCGATGTGCGGGCGCTGGGAATTTACGAAACATCCCCGCCTCTCGATACCGACGATCGAACTTCGAAATTGGCAGCACTGATCGTTCACCGTTTCATCACGACCGCCGGGCGTTCGACGTGAAGCGAGGTTTCGGATCAGATAATCATTCCGGTGTTCATCCGCGCATCATGGAGGCCCTTTCGCGAGCCAACGTCGGCCATGCGCCGGCCTACGGGACCGATGAACTCACAAACCAATGTATCGAGCTTTTTCGGTCTCTAACGACTCCCCAGTGCGAGGTCTATTTCGTCTTTAACGGCACGGCGGCCAACGTTCTCTCTCTCGCTTCGCAAATGCGCTCGTGGAATTCTGTCGTTTCGTCGAGCGTAGCTCACCTACCTAATGATGAGTGCGGGGCGCTTGAATCGCTGGTCGGAGCAAAAAATATTTTGGTCCCAACCGCCGATGGAAAGCTCACACCAATATTGATCGAGCCTCTTTTGATTCGCCGGGGAGATCAGCACGCCTCACAAATCAATTGCGTGACGATCACAAATCCCACTGAAATCGGGACGGTCTACTCGCTCGAAGAGATCAAGAATCTCCGATCATTTTGCGATCAACATCGGCTGCGTTTTCATCTCGACGGATCACGACTCGTGAATGCAGCGGCCTCGCTCGACTGCCGTCTCAGCGATCTGCTCATGCCTTTCGATGTCGTCTCGTTTGGCGGAACAAAGAATGCGCTCATGTTCGGAGAAGCGATCGTCTTCCCGCGCGGAACTTCTGGGGATGAATTCAAATATCTGCGTAAGCAATTCATGCAACTGCCTTCCAAGACCCGATTCGTCGCGGCTCAGTTTCTCGAATTTGTTGGGACGGATCTTTGGTTAGAAAACGCAAAGCACGCGAACGCGATGGCGGCTCGAATGTCAGCTGGCTTAGCTAACTCCTCGTATGCGCGCCTGACGCAAAAGACTCAAGCCAACGGGTGTTTTGCCGTTTTACCTCGCAAACTTGTCTCGCGCCTCAGAGAGCATTATTTTTTCTACGTCTGGGATGAACACACATTCGAATGCCGACTAATGACGAGCTGGGACACCACGCCCGAGGACGTCGACGGATTTTTAGCGCTGCTTGAAAAGTTAGGAGCCGAAAATGTCTAAGCCATATCCACCGATCGGTTACACCGAATACTTAAAGGTGAATGAGCTACTGAAGCTCCAGGAAAAACGAAGCGACGAATTCAAGCAGCCTGCCCACGATGAGATGCTGTTCATCATCATCCATCAGACGTACGAGCTGTGGTTCAAGCAGATTCTCACCGAGCTCGATTCGGTCTTGGCGATCTTCGGGCAGCGGGCGATTGACGAAGAAGATATGGGCACGGCCGTCGGGCGCCTTAAGCGTATCGTAGAAATCTGGAAACTCCTCGTCGCCCAGGTGACCGTGCTCGAAACGATGACGCCGCTCGATTTCCTCGATTTCCGGGAATTTCTTTATCCTGCGAGCGGCTTCCAATCGATGCAAAATCGCATGATCGAAAACAAACTCGGTCTCGAGCGCGAGAC
>CAJYIL010000076.1 GCA_913774795.1 Pseudobdellovibrionaceae bacterium | reverse complement strand
GTGCAGGCCGCGGCAGGCGGTATCGGTGCAGTCATCGAGAACTTCCAAATCGGAGATCTTTCGATCGACTCGGGCACCTATGAGGTGAAGTGCGCGGGAGAGGCGATCTCGCTCACGCCGAGTGAGTTCAAGCTCCTCCAGACGCTGGCGCAAAATCGCGGCCGGGTTCTGACGCGCGAGTCGTTGATTCAGCATGTGCAGGGCGAGGGCGTGTCGGTTGTCGGTCGTACCGTCGATACGCACGTCTTCGGACTCCGTAAAAAGCTTGGCGATTGCGCCGAGGTCATCGAAACTGTTCGCGGCATCGGTTACCGCGTAAAGGCCCTAGACACGTGATTCGACCCCGTCGGTACTTTCCATGGAAGCTCTTCAGGCAAGTGTTTGTATCGCACTTCCTGTTTGTCGTCGTGACGCTGGTCTTGACGGGGTTCTCGCTTCGCTACTTTCTCTACACCGAGCTTCTTCGTTCAAACGACGTGACCAAGACGCTCGGGCGTTTTGACTCCTACCTGACATCGCTTTTCGCCACAGTCTTGGTTTTTTCCTGTCTCTATTTGATCTTTACTTCGCGTGCCTACGCGCGACCGCTGGGGCGCCTGATTCAGCGCGCGCGCGAACTTCGCAGGCTCGATATTGAAGTCAACGATATCGACATCACGACCGAAGAGCTCCTCGAAGAGCCTGGCGAATGGAGCGATCTCGAACGGGCCTTAAACCGCATTCACCGCGACTTGAGAGCGAGAACCGAAGATCTCTCACGCGAGCGCGAAGAACTCTCGGCGCTCATTGGCGCGGTGTCGGACGCCATCTTGGCGATCAGCGAAGACGAAACTCCGCTCTTTTTTAACTCGCAATTTGCGATGGTTTTCGGCACGGATGACCGCCACGAAGCGCGGTCTCTCACCGACCTCTTTCGTACGCCCGATGTGGTTCAAGCCTATCGGCAAGCGCTGAAAGGCGACCGCCAGTCGCTCAGCGCGACACTCCGAACGAAAACCGCGCGTCCGCGCCATTTCTCCTTGTCGGTCGCTCCTTTAAAAGAAGCAGATTCGGGCGAAATTTTTGGCGCGGTCGGCATCTTTCACGACGTGACGGAGCTCAAACAGGCCGAACAAATTCGAATCGAGTTTGTCGGGAATGCCTCTCACGAGCTTCGAACACCGATCACGAGCATCAAGGGCTATGTCGAGACTTTGAAGCAAGACATTCAAGCCAAAAATTACGAAGCCGCTGAGCAGTTTATCGGAATTATTTCGAGAAACGTGGATCGTCTCACGTTTCTCGTGAACGACCTCCTCGATCTCTCGGCTCTTGAATCCGGCGGTGAACTCAAGAAAGTTCAGGTGAGCACTCAAGAAGTCACCGAGGCGGCTCTGAAGCAGCTCGAGACACGACGAGCATCACGTAAACAGACGATCGACGTCCGCGATCAGGTGCGCTCTTTCATGGCTGATCCCCAGCGCGTTGAGCAAGTGCTTCTCAATCTCATCGATAACGCGATCAAGTACACGCCCGAAGGCCGCCTTGTCGATGTGAGCTGGGAGATCGCCGGCGACGACGTCATACTCAGAGTGAAAGACAACGGGGCGGGGATTGCTCTCGAACACCAACCTCGGCTCTTCGAACGCTTCTACCGCGTCGACGCCGGCCGATCCAGAGATCAGGGGGGAACCGGTTTGGGTCTTGCGATCGTAAAACACATCATGATCAAACACGGAGGCTCGATCCGCCTCGAGAGTCGCCCGGGCTCGGGCTCTGAATTTATTTGTACTTTCTCGCACGCACGCATCGCTTCGCAGCCGAGTCTTTCATGAAGCTGAGATCGATGCGCGAAACCGATTACGCGCATTGGATGCCGCGCCTACGCACCAGTTATATCCACGACAAAATTCGCGCAAATGGGTACACTCTTGAAGAAGCGACGGACGTCGCCGACGAAGGTTTGCAGCGCCTCTTGCCTCACGGTCTTCAAACCAAAGGGCATCTTTTCTTCGTCGGCGAAGAAGACGATCAAGCGGTCG
>CAJYIL010000075.1 GCA_913774795.1 Pseudobdellovibrionaceae bacterium | reverse complement strand
AACTCTTTGATGAAGTGTTGGTGGCACCTGTTATCAACTCATCAGTTCTTGAGCGCGAAAAAGGCGTGATGCTCGAGGCAATTCGCGCGCGCGAAGATTCTCCGGGCCAACTCGTTTCTCAGATGTTCACGCACATGATGTTCAAGAATCACCCGTACGAGCGCGATATGTACGGAACAGCTGATTCGGTGAAAGCACTCGGCAAAGCCGATGTTGAGCAGCACTTGCGTAGACAAGCAACGGCGTCGAACTTGATGATCGCGGTCGCGGGTCAAGTCGATCCAGATGCCTGGATTGAGCGACTGACGAAAGCATCGGCACGCTTGCCCGAAGGCAAGCCTCTGAAGAACACGTTTAAACACGCAGGGCCGACGACTAACGAAAAAGGTTACCGTGAACTCAAGCGCGAACAATCGCACATCATCATCGGCTACAAAGGCCTCACGCTCGATGATCCTCGTCGCTATACGCTCCAGGTGATCCAGTCGATTCTCGCCGGCCAAGGCGGGCGCTTGTTCATCGAGCTTCGCGATAAGGCTTCGTTGGCTTACACCGTTTCGCCCATGCGCATGGAAGGCATCGACACGGGCTACTTCGGCGCTTACATCGGGTGCTCACCGGAAAAAGGTGCAAAGGCGATCGAAATGCTTCACGCGGAGTTCGCGAAGCTTGTGGATAAAGACGTGCCGTCTGTGGAAATCGAACGAGCGAAGCGCTACTTGATCGGTCGTCACGACATCGATCTTCAGCGCAACTCTTCGATCTCGTCGTCGATGCTCTTCAACGAGATCTACGGAATTCCGGCCGAGGAAATGTTTAAGTATAGCGAACACCTCCACGACATCACGGCCAAAGACATTCGCCAGCTCGCAACCGACATCTTTGCGCAGCCGAACGTCACGTGCGTGGTGGGCCCGACCGATCCAACGAAGTTGTAAATTCATTCACTGCCCGGCGCCGGAGGGACGCGGCCCAAAAATGTCACGAGCGCCAAAAGCGCAGACGCTCAGAATGGGACCGAGAACAATAGGTTGCACCCTGCGTACGCTCGATTATTGCTCAACCGGAGGTGGTTCAATAACCTGAAGGAGCCTTATTTATGTTAGCTCGCGCAGTCGCTTTTGTTCTTCCCCTTTTAATCATTCAACCAGCTTTCGCGATCCACATTTACGCGAATTACAGTTGCAAGTCGAAGGCGGGACTGCGTCTGGAATACGACGGCCCGGGTTCGAACTACGCGGTCGGCGGTTTCTCAAACATTTATTTAAAGAACAGCAAAGTAGGCACGCTCGCTTACGAGCCTAATGAAGATAAGTCGACCAAGATCGGCGACGAAATTGCGGATGCGAAACTTGAAGTGATTTTCGAGTCCCA
Organism: Pseudobdellovibrionaceae bacterium; assembly: GCA_913774795.1. Taxonomy (GTDB): domain Bacteria; phylum Bdellovibrionota; class Bdellovibrionia; order Bdellovibrionales; family JAMPXM01; genus CAJYOV01. The sequence goes on along the minus strand of CAJYIL010000075.1, from coordinate 1,076 downwards.
CGTGACCGCAACTTCGAAACCGAAATACGACATCAATCCTGGCGACAAATGCACGCCGGAAGAGATCGATTACCGACATAGCGATTTTAGATCCGTTCGTGAAATCAAGATTACAGAACTCTCGAAACGTGCGGCTTCGAAGTTGGGTTTAAAAAAAGGTCAGTCAATTAAGATGGCCTGTAAAGAGAGTGTTGACACGCCAATCACATGCCCCGCGACGGGTCGTTACTCGAAAGACGACCTTGAATAAAAGACGTTTGTCTCACTCTGAGACAAACGTCGAGCCAAAGCATAAGCCCGCGTTTTGAGACACAGCACATAAGCTAACTTTTTGTGCAGCCTCCTTGGCAGTAAACTGAAGCCAGGGAGGCTCCACAGATGTCCTTCATTGTTTCGCCGAACGAGTATTTTCAAACGGTCGTCAACGAAGCGTGCGAGAAGCGAGGATTCAAAACATTTGCGCTCGCGAAAGGCTACCTCGCCGATCTGCTCAAGTTTTATGTGCCGGCGCAGAACCTCTTCGACGAAGTCGATGCCTCCGGCAAACGCACACGCGAAACTCTCGCCGAAACATTTTTGAAAGCGCAAAGCGCGGAACCGGTCGTCAGGATCGAGCTCATGAAGAAGATGGCCGATCGTTCGCTCTACATCGCAGGCTTCTTCGGTGACAGCCTGCAAAGAAAGCTTGTCGACGTGGATTATTACATCGACATGGGCGGAATGGCGTACGGCGCGCTCGCGAGCAGCGTTAAAGAGGATATGACCTCAAAACTCTACGCGGACTATGCACATCGTTTCTACGACTACGTCGAAGTCCTCTCACATATCAGTTCGAAGTCGGCGCTCCAGAATGAAGAAAACTTGATGAGGCTCTTCGAGATCTACGCGAAGACGGGCTCGGAAGTCGCGCGTGAGAAGCTTTTCGAGCGGGGGCTGATCGCTGTTCCGGCCAACCTCAAGAAAACCCAATAGACACTCTTGAATCATCAGGGCTAACATCTCGGCATGTTTGGCTTAAGTATGGGCGAAATGTTTTTGCTGATGGCGATCGCACTCATTGCGATCGGTCCAAAGCA
>CAJYIL010000074.1 GCA_913774795.1 Pseudobdellovibrionaceae bacterium | reverse complement strand
CGGGCATCAAGCGTCCTCGCATCTGCAAATAGTAGCCTCAAGCTTTAGTACCCAAGCATAAGGCGGAATGATGAAGTGTAAAAAACCTTTTCGTGAAACATGTGCGAATCGTCACCGTCGTCCACCGTAAATCGAGCCGTATCCTAAAGTCGCGACAGCTACACGCGATTTCCGTACCAAAAGAAAAGGCCGCTCGAAGCGGCCTTTTCGGTATCGTTTCAACAATCAGTTCGCCGGTGCGGGCGCCGGCGGCGCAACAGGTGCTGCACCTTGCTGCGGCTGCGCGCCGTTGATGTTGTTGAAGTAACGGAAGAAGGTCGAATCCGGCGAAAGAACCAGTGTCGTGCCATTCCCATTCAGCGCGTTGGAGTAAGCCGTCATCGAACGATAGAATTCGAAGAAGGCCGGATCGCGCTGGAAAGCTTCACCGAAGATGCGGTTACGCTCGGCATCACCCTCACCGCGCAGCACTTCAGATTGGCGCTGAGCGTCGGATTCCAACTCGACGACCTGACGATCGGCGATAGCACGACGGCGCTGGCCTTCTTCGTTACCGCGGGCACGGATCAGTTCGGCTTCTGCAAGACGTTCGGACTTCATGCGATCGAAGGTCTGCTGCGAGACTTCCTGCGTCAGGTCTGTGCGGCGAATACGAACGTCCACGATGCTGATCCCGAGGGATTCGGCATCAGGACGCAGATCGTCACGTACTTCCTGCATCATCGAAGCGCGGGCATCCGACAGAGCGGATTCGAAACCACGCAGACCGTAGACGCGGCGAAGCGATGCATCGAGACGAGTGCGCAGACGCGATTCCGCCGAGAGCTGATCGCCCGAAACGGTTTCACGGAAGCGACGCGCATCGGTGATGCGATAGACCACGAAGGCATCGACTTCATAGAATTTGCCGCCCGAGACCTGAACACGGATATTATCGTGGTCGAAGCGCAATGCGCGGTTTTCGATATACTGAACGCGATCGGCATCCATGAAGGCGAATGGCAGCTTGAAGTAGAGACCCGGCTGCGTCTTCACGTCCTGGATCTGACCGAAGCGGACGACGATCGCCTGCTGTCTCTCATTCACCACGAAAACCGAAGAATAGACGAGGAAGAACAGGACGGCGAGGCCGACGAGAATTGC
>CAJYIL010000073.1 GCA_913774795.1 Pseudobdellovibrionaceae bacterium | reverse complement strand
CTTATCTGAGGTGACAAACTCTCAGCTGAGCGAATTTAGAAGATCGCCGGCAAGCGGAACGCGTCTCGACAAAAGCGGCTACCTTTATGACCCAGCCGACACGTCTTGCGGGGGATTTCCGCGATTGAAAGTCGAGACGGCAGCGGGGACATGTCTGGGGCTCGTCATGCCGAAAGAACGAGCCATCGATCCGGTCGCCAAACGTGCCTTCGCGATGCCGAGGACTCTTGTGCAAATTCCGGGAACGCAAGACTTCCTCGTCACCGACATGGGCTCGTGGCATTTGGCGAAGGGCGCTCTCTTCCGTCTCTCGTTTGTGAGCGGTAAGTATGAATTGAAGCTTCTCAAGTCTTCGCTCGATTACCCTCATACGATAAAGCTCGGACCTGATGGAAAATTCTGGATCGGGGAGTTGAAGACGATTTCGCGCTTTTCGGTCACGTCGACGGGTATCACAGGGTGGGAACCGATGGTGACCGGGCTTCCCGCGTTCGCTGAGACCGACGCCCATCCCCTTTCGCATTTTGCGTTCGATCCTCGTAATAATGACCTTTACATCAACTCGGGCGCGCCGTCGGATCACTGCTTTTCAAAGCTGCCTTCTCCGGAGTGTCTTGAGATCAAAGGTAAAGATTTCGCCTCTCTCCTAAAAGTCCGCTGGGCTGATTTGCAAAAGCCCCCAGCGAAATCATGGTCGGTCGTCGCGCGTGGTCTCCGCAACTCGGTGGCAATGACGATTTCAAAATCAGGCGTATTGATTCAAGGCGAAAACGCCCGAGATTTCGGAGACAGCGCGGAGCCCTACGAAGAATTGAACGCCGTTACGCTCGGCGGGCCGGTTTTTAACTACGGTTGGCCCTATTGCTATAACTTTCATGCGACATCTCCTGAGTGGGAGTCGAATGCGGTCGTCAAATGTTACGACGAGGTAACCCCAAAACTCGATGGCGACTACCAGGCACCGTACTCATTGATCCCTCCGCACGCTGCCCCATTGTCGGCGGATTACTACAACGGCAAAATGTTTCCCGAGTTCCAGGGAAAGCTCCTGATGACCTGGCACGGCTATCGAAAACCGGGTCACCGCTTCGTTGCATACAATGTCGATTCCACGGGGCGTCCGGTGATCGATCAGAAGAGTGGGCCTGCCACGTTCAACTTCGACCGAAAAGAAGACGGTTGCACGTTAACTCAAAAAATGGAGCCGCGCGGAGGCTTTGTCCGCAATGCCAATTACTCAGAAATCATCTCGCGTTGGAATGCGCGAAAAGATCTACGCCCGCGTGGCAACCCGACGGGATTCACGGTCGCCGAGGATGGTTCGATCTGGATCGCTGAAGACAAGAACCAAACGATCGTGCGACTCGCCCGTGATGCGACTTCATCGTTCGCAAAAGAAAAGTGTGATCCGCAAGCCGACGACCGAATTGAGCTTCTCGCTTGGCGACGGGCGGTTTTGGAGCAACCGGGCTTGAAATCCGACTTCGACCAACTTCACTCGAAGCTGATCATGAAGTACTGCGCGTCCTGCCACGATCAAGGCGTCGATCAATCGCTCACTCTCGATTCGATGAGCGGCCTTGATTTTTTGGTGGAGTCGACGTGGTTCGTTCCGGGAAAGTCAGAGCGAAGCAAAGGTCTTCAGGCGATGTTGCACCAGGGAACAGTGCCGGCCATGCCGCTTCCCGATGCTCCGCAGTTCTACGGCACGCCCGAAGGCGAAGACCTAGTAAAGCTCGTTCAGCGCTGGATTGGTGAAGCTCCGACGGATGTCGAATCTCGTTACGCGAAAACGGTGGCGACAAGCTCGCGAAAAATTCGTGCGAGTCCCGGTGGTCTTGAATGCGGGACGATGCCGGCGGGCGCTTCGCTCTACATCGATCCTCGACCTCAGACATTCGTCACCAAAGGTGGCTGGAAGTGGGCGCGACTGTATCTGCCGCCTGATCACGCCGCGCTGAAGGGATCTGCCTGCGTGTGGCCGCAAGATGGCGTGTTCGCGGTCGCAACGACAAAAGTTCAATAAGGTTCTACGGGGGGCTGGGTTTCGCTTTCGGTTTTTCGATGTCATCTTGATGGCTCATGGAAAACTTATTCGCCAAGCCTCTTATCGTGGGCGCGAGCATCAGCGCTGACTGGGCCGCAGCCTCTCCCGGCAAACGACTTTCATCTCGTTTTACATCCGATATTCGCGTCATCGCGCGTGGCGGTCAGCCCGGAGCGAAGATGCTGCCGCAGGTGCGCGCGAGAGATCTCGAAGATAGGTCGATCGTCATCGGCTTCGATCTTTTCTTTTGGGACTCAGCCCGAGGTTCGGTCGAAGAGGCGTCGTTGCAATTTCGCAAAATGGTAATCGAGACGAAGCGACTCGGTATTCCGTTTATCGTCGGAGATATCCCCGAGCTTTTACCTGGATTCCAACCGGGCCGTCGCGAATTGAATCAGATGATTCGTCGTGCGGCCGCCGCTCACGATCATGTTTACGTCGTGCCCCTCGATGAGCTGTATACGAGAATTTTGCGCGATCATTCGCTCGAGATCGGCGGCCGTCAGTATTCGTTCTTCGATCTCGTGCCGGATGGACTTCATATCGGCGAAACCGCGTCTGAATTCTTGGCCGATCTCATTCTCGAAACATTGCGTTCGAAAGAGTCGGCCTCTGAAACTTTCGTCGGCTGATTAAAGCCCCTTACACTTAAGCTCGTAGATTTTCTGGTCGGGTGACTTAAATCCCACCGTCAACGTGGCCGAGTCATGCTTGAAGCCGCAGCTAAAATCGTCGACTCGCACGAATGAAATGTACGAATCATTTCCTAGCGACGCTGTCGAGGTCTCGTATGGCCCGCATCTCGTAAACTGCGTGTGACTCGAGAACGTCGTTTGATACGTTTCAGTCTTCGTTGCACTTTTTAAGCTTACGAACGCATTGGATGGCAGACCGATGACGAGCGTGTTGTCATCAGTGCGCGGAAGAGTTTGGATTTCGATTTCGTAGACGATTGTTTTCGTCTCTGGGTCGAGAGCCAAGCACTGGCTCGCCGCTTGTGCGGAGTTGAGACTGCCGAGAACAGAGAAAAAGGCGATAAGACTTTTCATTGAGTGATCCTTTTTACGTTTGTGAGGTGAATTCCTCTCGTCAGGATCTACACGGATCTTCGATCAAAAAGAAAATCGATTGATTAGATTGGGTGATTAGTAAAATGAATAGCGGGATTTAGGGAGCGATCGTCGTGCCCAGCGATTTCGCGAGCGTCGGCCAGTAGGCTTTGGGTATGTTCGTCGTTGAAAGCGACTTCATGATCGTGGCGTCGGCCACAGCCTGCCAAGTGTCGCGGCGACGGGTGGCCTTGTCGCAAACGATCGAACGGTAGAGACCGGTCACGCCGGCCGCCGGTGGGGTTCCGATTTTGCCGCCAGTCACGAGCTCGGTTTTCGAGGAAATGAATGACATCCAGGGAATCGATTTTCCGTGCGATGCGCGAACGTCAGAGTTTGATGAATACGAGGATTTCGAGTTAAAGGCCGCGATGTTGAACGAGGTGCCGGGCAGATTGCCGTAACCGCTAGGTGACTTGTCGTTAGGCGTTCCTGGAGGACAATAGATGTCGGCTTCGCACGCGCTCGTGTAAGCGTATTCGTCGGCGAATCCGAGCTGATGCATCAGTTCGTGAATCGCCATCGTGGCGGGTGAAGAGGTCGTGATAACCGCACGTTTTCCGCCCGAACAGCCGTAGCGAGAATCGGTTTTCACGACGATCGCAACCGAAGCTTTCTCAGTTCGCTGAAGCGCATTCAGATAAGAGTTCGCCTGTGGTGTATCGCAAGAAATCAGGCGCGAGATTGGTCCATCTTTATTTGAGCAAGAGGCCGGCAACGTCGCCATTGCTGACATCTCCTGAACATTTGTGCGGTCGCGCGATTCGCTGCGCATGAGGAGCTCATCGTCAACCGAGTCGAGCGTTGTCACGAGATCGAAACTGCTCGCGGCCGCTGTCGCACAACCGAGCTTTCTTGGAGTCGTCTCGATGACTTTGATCTTGAGATCTTTCATCAAAGAAAACGGCGCGGTCGTGCGAAACAGTTTGGCGACTTCTTGCGCTTTTACGGCTTTTGGTTGGTCAGTCACGACGAGCATCGTTGTCGCGTGCGAGACGGAGACCATCAGCGTCAGTAAAAGCGCAAACATTCTTATTTCTCCAGGAGGCTGCGAAGCATCCACGCGGTTTTCTCGTGGATTTGCATGCGCTGAGTGAGGAGATCGGCTGTTGGCTCGTCGGATGCTTTTTCGGCGATCGGAAAGATCGAGCGTGCCGTACGAATAACCGCTTCTTGGCCTTCGACGAGAAGTTTAATCATCTTCTCGGCCGATTGAGGGCCGCGATTTTCTTTGATCGACGAGAGTTCAGAGAACTCAGCGTAAGTTCCCGGAGCCGCGACGCCGAGAGCGCGAATGCGCTCGGCAATCGCATCGACCGCGAGAGCGAGTTCGTTGTACTGAGTTTCAAACATGAGGTGGAGTGTTTGGAACATCGGGCCTTTGACGTTCCAGTGAAAGTTGTGGGTTTTCAAATAGAGAGTGTAGGTGTCGGCGAGGAGTCGAGAGAGTCCGTCGGCGATGGCTTTGCGATCTTTTTCGTTGATTCCGATATCGATTTTCATGGGGCTCCTTCTTGCGTAGCTTCCTAGAGAAGTTTGCGCGCGGAGAAGGAAACGGGCAAGCTCTGAGTCGTGATCAATTTCGCCATCATGTTCATTTGTCTCATCGCAGGCGCCTTGATTCGCCGCTTTGGTGGATTCTCGGTTCGTGACGTCAGGCCCCTGAACACGTTGATCCTTTGGCTCGCACTTCCGGCAGTCGTTTTGACGCAAGTTCCTACGCTCTTTCAATCGGGCGGTGTTTCAGGAGAGCTTGCGCGCGCGATCGTAACTCCCTGGTTCAACTTTCTTTGCGCGTTAGGCGTGATCGCGATCGTGGCGCGACTGTGTCGATGGCCACGCGCGTGGATCGGTGCGCTCGCGTTAACGGCCGGTCTCGGCAATACGTCATTCGTGGGATTACCGGTCGTGGAGTCTTTGTTTGGAGAACCCGGAACACGGATCGCCATTTTGATCGATCAGCTCGGCAGCTTCCTTATTCTCGCAACGTTTGGACTTGTGGTCGCCTCCATTTACTCGGGCCGCGAACTTAAAGCGACCGCGGTGGCGAAACGCATTCTGTTTTTCCCGCCTTTCATCGCCTGCCTGGTCGCATTCGCGATTGGACTTTCGGGCGTTTCGCTCGAAAACACCGTTTTCGATGCGCTGAAACGAATTGGGTCTCTTCTCGTTCCTCTCGCACTTCTTTCGGTCGGCTGGCAGCTCCAACTCAAGCTCTCGGTTCTTCGTAAATTTGCGGCGCCCCTGGCGCTCGGACTCGCCATCAAGCTTCTCGTGTGGCCGTTGTGTGTGATCGCGCTGTGGGGGCATGCAGGCCTCGTAGCCGGCGTGAATGCGATTGAAGCGGCGATGCCGCCCATGATCACGGGGGCCGTAGTCGCGGCCGATTTTGAACTCGAATCGGAGCTCGCTCAGCTCATGGTTGGGCTTGGTATTCCGCTCTCCGTGCTCACTCTTTTGATGTGGGCGAGCGTCTTAAATTTCATTTAAAAGCGATTATAAGCGGTTTTTAGCTCGAACGCGCATATCTGCGCTTTTAGGTCGAAGGCGCAAGAACGCTCAAACGTGTTCAGATCTTTGACAGTGAGATCGAACTCACCGTGTTTCAACCTGGTGCAGGCCTTGTAATGGATCAGGGGTAGAGGTTCTTTATGATTCGTTCTTTAGCTTGGCTGACGATGTCTGTTGTTTTGTGCGTCGGCTCGTTCGCCGAGGCTCAACAGGATTATTCGAATGAAACCTACCGCGTCGATTTCACGCCGTGGGCGGATCGCAAGATCGCCATCCGCGATGAGAACGGCAACTGGATCGGATACTCGAAGAGTCAGGCTCCATTTCAAATTCTTGTCGACGGAAATGCCTATCGGGCAGCCACGACAGAGCAAGGCATCGACATCGGTAAGCTCCTCAGCAATATGTCTCCTCGTCGCGGAACGGACGGCCACCTCTATTTGACTCTCGCTCTTCAGCAAGACGTCAAACTCGACGACGATTCGACTCTCGGCGCGACCGCATCTGACGTGAACGGGCAGCCGAAGAAGCGCGAAATCTTGATCGACGTCGACGACTTCTATGTCACGCGCTCTCTTCAGCCATCGGATTCGAAGACTTACGAAGAGAATGCCCCTTTACCGCAAGTCGCCGCTCGCGAACGTTTCAACACGACTCTCGCACAAGAGGGGGTCACTCCAGAAACTCGTCCCGCTCCAGCAAAAGAAGCTGATCGCGCTCACGAAGATACCATCGTGCAAACGCGCCCGGATGAAGACGAAGACGATGTCCCGGAGACGGGTGAGCAGTTCGTGACTCCCGGCAACGCGCTCGGGATGGACGTCTATGGACAACCGTTCTCGACGAACAGAATTTTCTCGTCGCCCGTTTGTAGCTGTCTCGGCGGAACATGCGGACTCTCATCGGGATATGGACCACGCCGTAGCTTCCGGACGAAGAACGGTCGTCGTGGATCACGTTTCCACCAAGGTTTAGACATCAACACGGCCGCTCGTCGCAGCGGAACACCCGTCGTCGCGGCGGCTGACGGCTACTTGAAAATCCCGATGAAGCGCGGACGTCGTTCGCCGAAGTGCGGTGACAAGGTGAATCCGGCGGATCTCTTCGAGCGCGGTTACGGCTACACCGTTCGCATGACTCACGGAAACGGGATCGAGAGCCAGTACTCTCACTTGAAGTCGATCGCTCCTTCGATTCGTTGGTGCGCTCGCATCAAGCGCGGTGAGCGCATCGGCTCGATGGGCGAAACCGGCAACTCAACGGGCCCGCACCTGCACTTCGGTGTTGCGGTGAATCGCCGGATGGTGAACCCGATGTCTTACATGATCGGCTCAAACGGACGTGGTTTAGTCTCTGGCGGGTTCCTCTCGCAAAAGTGCAGCGACCAAAAGGAATATCCTGAAATTGATGCCGACATGCGTGAAGCGCTTCGTGGTGGAGAGCGTCGTCAGGCGCCTGGCGTGAGAACGGCGACGCGCACACGCGCCGCCCGCTAATTCAAGACCTCGGTCTCGTACATTTCTCTCGGCGCCTGTTGTTTCATCGTCTAGATGATTCGATTCGAGCGCCGAGATCCATTTCCCCTCATAGAAGAGTTCACGAAGGGCGAAGCTCTCGCGCATGCGGCCGAGTGCGATGCTTGGCTCGGGCTCCGCGTCGATGAAATCGAAGCACGCCTCGCATCGGGCGGCTCAGCGAAGCCCGCACCCGTCACAAGTGGCGGGCATCAACAGCTTTGGTTTGGATTGGCGCCGCGTGATCTCCAAACTCCTTATCTGGAGATCAGACGACTTCTCTCGGCCGTGGGAGGCAGTGGTTTAGTCGTCGATCTCGGGGCCGCTTACGCGCGAATGGCTTTCGTGATCGAGCGTCACTTTCCCGAGATGTCGTTTGTTGGATTCGAGTATGTCGGCGAGCGAGTCGCCGAAGCCCGACGGGCGCTGACCGCATTCGGCGCCCTGCGATCGCGCGTCGACCACGTCGATCTCACATCGAGCGCGTTCAAAATGCCGGCCGCCGACGTCTACTTTATTTATGATTACGGAACACCGGCCGCGATCGAGAAGACCCTCTACGATTTGCGTCGCGCGACTCGCGGGCGCATGGTGATTGTCGTTGCTCGCGGGCGCGTGTGTCGTTATGCGATCGAGTCACGTCATTCGTCGTGGTTGATGAAGAAGGATCCGCTCGAAGCGGAATCAGCCGTAACGATCTATCGGTCGTTGATCGACATCGACCGGATCGAATCGCCGGTGGAGAACGGCGTATAAATAATCGATCGCGCTCACGACGCTTAAGACAATCGTGAGAGACAAGAACGGCTCTTTGAACGAATAGTCCGTAAACAGAATGAACAAGAGAGCAAACTGAAACGTCGTCGCGATCTTACCGGACCAACGTGGCTTTAAGTGCGGAACAGCTTCGCGTCTCGTCTCCCAGACCACAGATGCAGAACCGATCGCAACGACGATGTCTCGAGCCGCGAGCAAGATGAACTGCAAAACGGTCACTTGGTGTTCATGGATGAGAACGCCAACAGTCGATAAGATAAAAAGCTTGTCGGCGATGGGATCCAACAGTTGGCCGAGCGAAGTGACGGCATGCCAACGGCGAGCGAGAAAGCCGTCGAGAAACTCAGAAAGCGCTGCCAGCGCGATCACGGGAATTCGCCACTCATAAGGAATCGCGGGAAAAGCGAACGCCGCGCAGATCCTAAAGAGCGAGAGGAGATTCGGAGTGTTGCGTTTCAATTCCGCCATCGATCTTAAGTTTATCCAGGCCTGAGCGAGACGTCCGCAGTGTTTCGTGAAAATTTGGAGACACGTGAGATCATCTGCGCCATAAGGTCACGAATGGATCCTTTGGATTTTGCTTTGAGCGACGCGCCGTACGCGCAACAACAAGAAGAGTCTCGACGTGTCGACGAGTTGCTGGGACTCCGCACCCAGGAGGTCGAGGCCTTGATCGCCGGTGAAGACACTCGCGAGCGAAGATATTGGATCGGGCTTCCGGTCTCTGCTCTCCTCACGCCTTACTCCGAAATTCATCTCATGCTTTCTCGCTTGCTTCAGGCTCGACGAGTCGTCGATCTCGGTGCCGGGTATGGGCGCATGGGCTTCGTGATCGCAAAGCATTTCCCGCATCTCGATTTTCTCGGGATCGAAGTCGTCGAGGAGAGAGTGAACGAAGGATCTGCCGCTCTTGCACGCTACGGCGCCAGCGGCCGTCTTGTTCAAGGCGATTTGACGAAAATGCCTTTGCCTGAAGCCGACACCTATTTTCTCTACGATTACGGCAGCCAGAGCGCGATCGAGAAAACTCTCGACGATCTCCGTACGCGCTCTCTTCATGAAGCCGTCACGGTCGTCGGTCGCGGAGGTGCGACCCGTTCATTGATCGAGAAAAAGCATTTGTGGCTTTCGGGAGTGGTCGAGCCAGAGCACTTCCGGAATTTTTCGATTTACCGATCTGCCGCAGCAGTCCATCCTTAATCCATGGCAGATACGGCTCGCACGAAAAAGCCCGGCGCTTTGAAAATCATTTTCCGAAATCCGCAAATGGCCTGGATGCTGATGTTCGGGATCTCGTGCGGATTGCCTTACATCCTGACCAAGTCTCCTCTTTCGGCCTGGATGACCAAAGAAGGTGTATCACTTAAGACCGTCGGTCTCTTCGCGTTAGTCGGGCTTCCTTACACGCTCAAGTTTCTTTGGGCCCCGATCCTCGATCGCTTCACGCTGCCGTTCCTAGGTCGGCGCCGCGGCTGGGCTTTGCTCTTTCAACTCTTTTTGGTGGCGACGCTGGTTGCCTTAAGCTTCTGTAATCCTCTTCAAGATTTGAAGTTGATCGCGTTGATCGCCGTGCTGATTAGCTTCTTTGGCGCAAGCCAAGATATCGTCGTCGATGCATTTCGCGCCGAGGCATGGACTGAGCGCGAGCTCGGTCTCGCCAACAGCGTTCACGTTACGGGCTACCTCACGAGCATTCGGTGGATCGGCAACGCGCTCGCGCTTTTCTTCGCCGACTACATCGGTTGGCCGAATGTCTTTCGGTTGATGGCTGCAGTTCAGCTCCTCGGAGTTTTGCCTTCACTCTTTGCCCGCGAATCTCTCATGGAGCAAAAAATCCGGCCTCCAACGTCACTGACCAACGCGATTTATCTGCCTTTGAAAGATTATTTCTCAAGACGAGGTGCGATCGAAGTTTTGGTTTTCTTGCTCCTCTTCAAAGTCGGAGAAAATATCGCGAGCGTGATGACGATTCCGTTCTTCTTGAAAGTCGGATTCGAGCAGAAGATCATCGGCGCCGTTGCCAAACCGTTTGGCTTCTTCGGGATTCTCGTCGGCGGAATGCTCGGCGGGATTTTGATGGTTCGCCTCGGGATGCTGCGCTCCCTTTGGCTCTTCGGGATTTTTCAAGGCCTGGCGACTTTTCTTTTCGCGATTCTCGAGTGGACAGGCCCGAATACGGCGGCTCTGGCGGCGGTCATCACGATCGATAACATCGCGATCGGGATGGGAACGTCAGCTTTTGCGACGTTCATGATGAGTCAAACGAACAAGGCTTACACGGCCACTCAATACGCTTTACTGACAAGTCTGATGGCAGTGCCGGCGAGCCTCTTTGGCGCAATCTCAGGTTATCTTGTCGAGGCGATGGGATGGACCGAATTCTTCGGCTTTTGTACCGTTATCGCGATCCCGGGTCTCTTACTTCTCCTGCGGTATCCGAAGTGGGAGTCGAGTGCTCCGCGCACCGCGAGCGACACTTAACGTTCAAAAACCAGCGGTAACGTGACCTCGCTTGGGCCCCGTTGCTTCTTCACGCTGGCGCGTTTGAGCCAGCCTATGATGTGCTTGACGATCGTGACTTCCATCGCGCGATCGGGCGACTTAATCGAATTCGTCAGCGGCGTCACTTTCGTGATCTGGCCGTTTACAGCGATTGTCAGCCGAAGCGAAAGCATGCCTTGAATGTCGAGGCCGTCTTGGATCGCTTCACTGAGTTCACCTGAAAGGTCGTCGATCAGCTGCTGGAGGTCCTTCGGAGCGAGCGGGCCTTCGATAAAAGGTCGCGGTTGAACGAACCAGCCGTGGATCACGAGCCGGCCTTTCAAAAGATCGTGGGGACCTCTGACGGTCTTCACTCCGTGAGGAATGCGCGGATCAAAAACGGTGAGGCGATTGAAGTTGGCCGGTACCTCTTCGACGATATCGCCGAGTTCGAGACCTCGCTTAGATTCAAATCGAGACCAGTATTCGAGAATGTCTTGCTTGAGCAAAATCGTCTCTCCGCCGGTGAACTCGCGTGTTTTCCATGGCGTGAGTGAAAAGACGAAAGCCCACGGACCATGAGGCAAATCGCCGTGCATCTCCTGCCCGAAGCCGTCGAGGTAACAACTCATCCAGGGTGGCGAAACGTCGTGGCAACCGAGATTGCGGCGACCCCACCAAACAAGTTGATTGTGAAACTCGTCGTAAGTTTTTTTCGGGAAGAAGTGATACGCCGGAGTTCTCAATGCCGTGTACTGATTGGGCACATGCCAATAATCCCAAACAAATCGGTCGCCCCGAGCTTCGCGTGGGTCGCGAAAACGCTCTTCGAAATGAGCTCTCAGTTTTTTTGCGTCTTTGAAAAATG
>CAJYIL010000072.1 GCA_913774795.1 Pseudobdellovibrionaceae bacterium | reverse complement strand
GCTTCAAGCTCTCATTGCGATTTACGACAACTGTAACTCGCTCCACACGAACGCTTACGATGAGGCGATCACGACGCCGACCGAAGAGTCGGTTCGCCGAGCGATGGCGATTCAGATGATCATCAATAAAGAGTTCGGCGTCGCCAAGAATGAAAACCCAATGCAGGGTTCGTACTTCACCGAAGAACTCACGGACTTGGTCGAAGAAGCCGTCTTGAACGAATTCTTACGCATCAACGAACGCGGCGGAGTCTTGGGTGCGATGGAAACTCAGTACCAGCGCGGTCAAATCCAAGAAGAGTCGATGTTGTATGAACACTTAAAACACTCGGGCGAGCTGCCGATCGTTGGCGTGAACACGTTCATCGATCCGAAGACTCTCGAAGCTGGCTACGTTCCGCCAAAGATCGAGCTTGCTCGTGCGTCGTATGATGAGAAAAACGAACAGCTCTCACGCGTGCGTGATTACCAAAAAGCTCACGCAAAAGAGGCCGAGCGTGAGCTCGCGAATTTGAAACGCGCGGCTTTGGCTGGTGAAAACGTGTTCGCCGCTTTGATGTCGGCCGCGCGCGTCTGTTCGCTCTTTCAGATGTCGCAAGCGCTTTACGACGTTGGCGGTCAGTACCGCCGTAACCTTTAAAATGGCGAGCGCCCAAGTAAACGATAAGGGCGCGCCACGTCTTCTCGTTTCGGGCTTTGAGGCCTTTGGCGGAGCTTCGATCAATCCGACTCAAAGGTTGATCGAAGCCTTGCGCGCCGAGCGGCCTGAGATTGAAACGGTGCTTCTGCCTGTTGTTTTCGAGCAAGGTTTCGCGAAACTCCTGCGAGCCATCGAACGCGTTCAACCAGACATCGTGTTATCACTCGGGCAAGCGGGTGGTCGCGATGCGGTCGAGCTTGAGCGCGTTGCGATCAATCTCATGGACGCCGATATCGCCGATAATTCAGGTTTCCATCCGCGAGAGCGGCCGATTCACGAAGGCGAACAAAACGCGCTCTTCTCAACACTTCCGCTCAACGACATGCTCGCGGATCTCAAGACGGCCGGGATCCCCGCGCGCATTTCAAATTCCGCTGGGCTTTACGTGTGTAACGATTTGTTCTACCGCCTCCAGCGGATCGCAACGTCGAAAGGCATCCGTCAAAGCGGATTCGTGCACGTGCCATTTTTGCCGGAGCAAACGCTTGAGAAGGCCTCGATGACGCTCGAGATGATGAAGCAGGCACTCGAAATCATGATCGCCACCTTAAGTGCGACTTATGTCTCCGCAAAGGGCGACCGAGTCTAGCCTGAAAACTGCGCCCAGCGCCGCTCTCCCGGCGAAATAGTACTCGCGAACGACGGCAAAACAGCCGAACATAATTCAAGGAGAACGCATGCGCTTAAGAGGCCTCGCGTTCGCGATCGTCTCACTTCTACACGTCAGCTCGGCAAACGCGCGCGAACTGAAAATTTTGAATCTGAATATGTGGGCGGTCGAGCTCTGGGTCCCGGAGTTCATCGCAAAATCGCCGAGCGTTGATCTCGAGGAGCGCCTGAAGCGTTTGCCGGATGAAGTCGCCAAGCTCCAACCTGATGTCATCGTCTTCGAAGAGGTCTGGAGCGAAAAGCGCATCGATCAAATCGTAAAAACTCTCAAACCCCAGGGCTTTGATTATCACGTCGCCAAATCGGCCAGCTACGGCTGGCTCATGGGCGCGGGAAACGGCCTTCTGGTCGTGAGCAAACTCAAACTTGATCCTGATGTCCAGGCGATGGCTTTTAGCGCAAGTACGCGCTGGAGTGAATCGCGATTCGTCTGCCGGAAGGGCGCAATAAAGACGCGCATCGAAATCGCCGCTCATACGTGGGTCGATCTCTACGCGTCTCACCTAGGAGCGAGTGGTCTCACTTACTCGAACAATCGCGCGACCTCGTTCACGAAGATCGAAACTGACGCACAAATTGAACAAGCTAAAGAGCTCGTTTCGTTCATCAAGCTAACGCGTACCTCAACAGACATGATTCTGGCAGCCGACCTCAATACTCATCCATTCGTGTTCGAGGATGCACGCTACAGCCAAACGAAGGTGTCGGAGGTTTACCGACTTCTCACTTGCGGATCGCAAGAGTGCGCGGGTCTCAAAGACTCGGGTCGCAATGCGACGTTCTTTACCTACGACACGCTTCACAACGCTTACGCAAATCATGCTGATTTTGCGAATGAGCCCGAAGGGCGAATCGACTACGTGTTTACTCTCGGGGAGAACTTAACGGTCGCGCAAACATCGCTGGCGTTCACTGAGACTCCATTGAGCGATCACTACGGAGTTTCAACGAGTCTTATTTACGATCCGAAAGTGGAATTACGTCAGGCCCTTCGCGCGCCCGCGAATCAATCGGCGCGCTAAAGCCCGCAATAGGATTTTCGGAATTGCTCGAGCTTCATTTGCAACTCCAAATCCATGAGCGCAATCTTGCGCCGGATTTCAATTTTCTTTTCAGGTGGCAAATCCGGATCGTTCAAAAGCTGCTCGCGCAAACCGTTCACTCCGCGCGCGAGTAAGACCTCTTCGGGAGGGATGTTCGCGTTTTTAAGGATTCGGTGAGCCATGCGAAGCTCGGTCGGGATGTGCTGATCTTCTTGAAGGTTCAAAGGTTTACCTTTGCCTCGAAGATTTTCAAACGCGCCGCGATCCATCGCCTCTTGGATTTGTTCTTCGACTCTCTTCTGCAGAAATTTGAAAATCGACATGAATTCATCCTAACTCACTCCGAAGACACGCTTAGTTTAAAACGAACCTCAAATTCCGAATCAGCAATGCGTGTTACAACTTCTTACACGTAACTTACAGCGGGCCTCGCGCGAGTGCGCCAGGTACGGAGACAACATGACAATAGCGAAACCTCGCATCAATCCACTCAGCCGTATCCCTCGACAACAGCGACTCGTCATGGCCATTCGTGGCGGTGCCGGGGTCGGCAAGAGTTTTTTCGCGCGGAGTATGGCTGACGCCGACGTCGGTCGCCTTTGCATCTTCGACACAGAGAGAAAATCGCGTCTTCTAAAAGGTGTTGGAGTGACGTTCGATGCGCTGGAAATCGAAACGCCCGATGAATTGCCGGAGTTCATCGATTGGGCTTTGAGCGGTGAGGGTCGCGAACAAAACTACGGTTGCTTCGCTCTCGACTCGTGGGCGGCTTATTTCGGGGCGAAGCACTCCGAAACGATTCAAGCCGTGCGGGCGCGAAGCGCAAATCCGCTGGCCCAGCCGACGGCGGAAGAGCTCGCCTCCGATCAAATGATTCTCCAAGGTGTTCTTCGCCGTCTTTGTATGGAGTCGGGAAAGTCGGTGGTGATTGTCGATCAAATCGCCGCTCGCGGAAAAGAGACGAAAGAGGATAACGAGATCGGCCGCGTTCTTCCGATGACGGCTTCAGGTCTCGAGTATTTTGTCGACGTCATGGTCGAAGTTTCTCTTCAAGAGCGAAACGGCGAAATCCAACGCGTGTTTCAAGTTGTGAAGTCGAACTCGCCTGCGTTCGAAGTGGGTTTCGAGCTCATTGGCGACATTACGTTCAACGATTTTATGCAGCGCCTTCGCAGTGAACCGACGGTTCCGACACCGCAAGTGGTTCCGCTCGCGGCTGCGGTCATCGAGCCACCAGCGTCGGTCGAGCCACTGAAGCCTCAGATATCGCTTCAAGATCTCTTGGGTCGAGCGGAGGCCATGGGATTTGCGCAAAAAGACGTCGTTGTCGCAGCGAAGATGTATCACAATCAGCAGAACATCACGAAGCTCACGACCGAGCAGCTTCTCGATCTCGAAGCCCGCATGACGGCGAAATATGAAAAACGCCAATCGGAGCCACCGGTCCAGCGCATTCGCCGTCCGATCACGCATCCCGATAACCAGCGCTGAGGGGCCGGCAAGTCGGTCTCGGCACCTCAGTACACTCGGACCTCGATAACTTTGACAGACTCCTGCGTGTGGAAGCCGTCATAAACGGCGAAATCGATTCAACCCTCGAATTCAAGGCTCCACGTGCCTTCATGGGACGGGTACACCTTCGGCCTCACAATTTAGGAAGGAAACCCCTCTATGCTCAAGGCCCTGGCTGCTCTTGTTCTCATGTTCTCCGTCGCAAAAGCATCGCAGATTTCGATCCCGGCGGTTGATGATCTCCAGACCACGACTCCTGAAGCCGAAGCGCAAGCGATCCGCAACCGCGCCGAAATCGCCGAAGAAACGCTCGATGAAGGTTTGACTCCCGATGAACTCGCGCAGGAGTTCTTGATCCCCGGTGGTGAGTACTTCAAGGCGAGCGTCAACTACACAAACCGCCTGTTCATTCTCGTAAACAAAGCGGAGTTCGGAACATCTCCGACAGCTCAAACAATGCGAGTTTATTTAGACGGGCAGCTGATCTACAATTTCTACGTGTCGACCGGCCGTGAGAAACCAGAAGTCGCGAAGTCAGGCAAAGTCTATAACTCGGTCACTCCGACGGGCGATTTCCGTATCCAGCGCCGCTCGAAGAACCACTACTCATCGACATGGCTTGCGCCAATGCCTTACGCGCAATTCTTCATCGGCGGAATCGCGATTCACGCGACCGTGCCGTCTCACTACAAAGCTCTCGGTCACCGTGACTCCGGCGGCTGCGTTCGTCTTCACCTCGATAACGCGAAGATCATGTGGGACCTCGTCGACCAAGTCGGAGCCAATAACGTCTTGATCCGCGTCGTTAACCAGCAGAACTAATTGGCCTAATTTCAGCAATGAACAACCTGCGGAGGCTTTATGCGCCCGCAGGTTCGATCTAATAGGGCACGGTTCCGCCGTTCGCCGTCACGCTGTCAAATGTTTTGGCAGGGGATCCTCATCCTCGCGACCCTCGCTCTTGCTTACGCAGCCGATGCTTCTCCGGCTTGCTACGACCTCTTTGCGCCATTGCATGCGCCGTTGAGACCCGGCAATTCAGTGACTCTCCGTTATTCTTTCCCTGAGGCCTCGCCTCAAAGTCTCTTGCGCCCCGAAGTTCGAAGCGAAATTCTCTCGTCGGTCACGCGCACCGCTCATTCGCTCATGGAGAAAAACTCTGAACTGCGCCGCGAGCTCGCAACGCTTGAAGGGAAGACGTCACGTGTGCAGGTCGCACGTCGATCCGAAATCAATGGAGCTCTTCGGCTCAACCGCGCCAGCATCGAACGTCTTTCGAAAATCAATGAGATGGCCACTCATCCGGCGCGTCCGCTTCGCGCCGATGAGCTTTCGATTCTTCGCGCTGAGACGTTCGAACAAACAATCGTTCTAAAATCGCGCGCTGATTCGAAACAGCTCGATCAGCGACTCTCGGCGCTCGATGGTCATCTCGCGGCCGTCGAAAACGTGAAGCTCCCACCGGGGCGGATCAAACGCGTCTTTCGTTGGATGATGAACCACAAGCTTGTCACTCTCGTTCTCGCATCGGCCGCGCTCTCCGGCGGTAATTACGGTTACGACCTCTACGTGAAACATGAAGCGGCTCGAAATGCTCCGGTTGTCATGAGTATCTACCAGGGCCCGACCGCGGGCGATCTTCAGTCCGCGCGTGATAATCCTAACGAAGCGATCGGAAATTGAATGTTGAGTCTTCTCGTTCTGGCTCTTGCACTTTCCGCACAGGCCGATTCCAATTGCAGCGAGAGTCGGGGTGGGCAGTGGCCGGTCACGAATCTCTTCGTCGTTGTGAATAAAGAGGCGTCTCGCCAACTCTCTCCGGCCTACGTCCCCAAGGATCTCGAGGTTATTCCGGTCGAACTCATTTCGCCGCTCGCACCCAAGCATCAAACTTTAAGGGCACCGGCGCTCAGAGCCTACGCGCGAATGCACGAGGCCGCCGCGAAATCCGGCGTGAAACTCTTTATTCGTTCGGCCTACCGTTCCTTCGACGATCAATGCCGAACCTTTGCTTCAAAGGTCGCGAAGTTCACAACCCAATTTCATTCGCCTGAGCGCGGTTTCGGTTATGCGCAAAAGATCAGTGCTGAGCCGGGCCGAAGCCAGCACCAACTCGGCACGACGATGGATATCGTCTTCGAGGAGTTGAATTACGACTTCTCGATCGAGAAGGCCGATAAAACGCCATCGTTCGCATGGCTTGACCAACACGCGCACGAATTTGGCTTCATCATGAGTTATCCGTTCGGGGATGATGATCCGGAGAATCACGGCTACAACTCAGCCACTGGTTATTTCTTTGAACCATGGCACTGGCGCTATGTTGGTGTCGTGGCCGCGAAAGCTTACAAAGCGTCAGGGCAGTTGCCAGATGATTTTTTGAAAACGCTTGAGTCGACTCAGCGAAAATAAAAAAGCCGACCTCTTTCGAGAGTCGGCTTTGTTGCCTGATTGAGGTTCTGAGGCTTAGCTCTCAGTCAATTCCATCTTCGCGATGGTGTTGAGCTGCATGTTCGATGTTCCCTCGTAAATCTGACCGATCTTCGCATCACGCCAGAATTTCTCAGCTGGATATTCGCGCGTGAAGCCGTTACCGCCGAAAAGGTCGATGCCCATCGACGCGATTTTCTCTGCCGCACGCGACGAGAAGAGTTTTGCCATCGCGGCTTCTTCGATGAACGGTTGACCTGCGTCTTTCAAGCGAGCGGCGTTATAAACCATGAGTCGAGCGGCTTCGAGTTGCACGCGCATTTCTGCCAACTGGAACTGAACACCTTGGAACGACGCGATCGGTTTGCCGAATTGCTCGCGTGATTGAACGTATGCTTTAGCCGCGTCGTAAGCGCCTTGCGCGATTCCGACCATTTGGGCGCCGATGCCAATCCGGCCTTCATTGAGCGTTTCGATGGCGATCTTGTAGCCTTTGCCGACCTCGCCCAAAATATTGCCCTTCGGAACTTCGCAGTTTTCGAACAAGAGCTCAGTTGTCGACGACGCGCGGATACCGAGTTTGTCTTCTTTTTTACCGACCGTGAATCCTTTGAAGTCTTTTTCGACGATAAAAGCGGTGATGCCTTTGTAACCCGCCGAAGGATTCATGTTCGCGAAAACGATAAACACGCCAGCTTCTTTGCCGTTCGTGATCCAGAGTTTCGAGCCGTTCAAGACCCACTTGTCACCCTTGTCTTCGGCTCTCAGTTTGAGTGCGAAAGCATCTGAGCCGCTCGTACTCTCCGAGAGAGCGTAAGCGCCGACCCACTCGCGCGCGAGTTTCGGGAGATACTTCGATTTGATTTCTTCGGAGCCCCAACGAATGAATGCGTTGGTGACGAGCGTATTTTGAACGTCGACCAAAACCGAGACAGAACCGTCAACGCGACCGATTTGCTCGACCGCGAGGCAGGCCATGAAGAATGAACCGCCGGCGCCACCGTATTTTTCAGGCGATTCGACGCCCATCAGACCCATTTCGAAAAGTTTTGGGAGAAGGGATTTATCGAGCTCCGCGTGCTCATCCATTTTTTGAGTGAGGGGTTTGATCTCGCCTTGGGCGAAATCGTAAACCGCATCGCGGAAGGCGAGTTCGTCTTCTGAGAGAGTCGTGATCGCAGGTCTAGCATCTGTGGCGTTCGAAGGGTTTGACATCAGTGTCTCCGAAATATTTAGTAGTGCCGATCACTGTAAAGACCGCGCCCAGCGAAATCAAGGAGCACGCATGTCGACTCAATCGGGATTAGGGCAAGACCGCATCATCCGCGTCCTCGTGGCCAAGCCAGGTCTCGACGGTCACGATCGCGGCGCCAAAGTCGTCGCCCGGGGCTTGCGCGATGCCGGTTTTGAGGTCATTTACACGGGGCTTCACCAGACGCCGGAGATGGTTGTCTCCGCTGCTCTGCAAGAAGACGTCGACGTGGTCGGTCTCTCGATCCTCTCGGGCGCCCACGTCCCTCTCGTCACCGCGATTCAAGATTTGATGAAAAAGCAGTCGCTCGACACGCCGATCTTCGTTGGCGGCATCATCCCGGATGACGACGCCGATCTGCTTCGCAAAAACGGCGTCGCCGCGGTGTTTGGCCCGGGTTCGTCGATCGGGGAGATCGTCGAGAAGATTAAGACTTTGGCGAAGTGAGCTGGCTCCTCGCGCTTCTCACTTTTATTTCGATCGCCCACGCAGAAACAGTCGATCGCCGTTTTATTGAGATGCCCTTTGGGCCCGCGGCTCATGAGAGTGTTTTGCCGATCCAGTTTCAATACAATCACGCGCGGATTGACAGTCTCAATCGTCGAGACTCGATGTCGCTCGACCTCGAATACCAGCGGAGCCTGAACGATGAATTTGCGCTTGTCTGGGCGCCGTTGCCTTTGGGTTTGATCGTTCGCGATCCGTCCCAAGTAGGCATCCAACAATCAGCCTTTCGGTGGAGTCTCGGTCTCGCTCAAGGCGGTCTTTGGGGCGAGCGTCCGCGTTTCAACGGTCACCTCAGGTGAGCTCTTTCGGCGACGCAAGCCTACGAGATTCAGCTCGAATATTTTTAGTTCTTTCCGTTTAGTAGTTACCCGATCATCTGGACAGTGAGCTTGAATCCATTTTATCTGTCACAAATCACTGACAGCTGGGCACTAAAGCTAGGATTCTCGCTCGTCGTCAACGACACGATCCTGCTCCAGACGTATGATCGAAAATCGAGCTACAACAGCAATTTCGATATCACGCTTCCAATCCGCCTTTCCACGGATGTACGCGTATCGCGAAATGTGCATGTCGAACTGGGATCTGAGTTTCGAGGCCTTGGCATCAATCAGATGTACCAAACACATTCGTTTCTCGTTCAACCGACCGCGCGTTGGTGAATCTCCGATTGCGGCTTCAATTTTAAACGTGCTCTAAGATATTGACCGTCTGGCCGAACGGGTCGCGCACGAAAAACCGACGCACGCCCCAATCTTCTTCGGTGAGCGGGTAAAGAATTTTGAAGCGCGCTTTCTTCATCCGCTTGAACGCCTCGTCCACATCGTCGACTTCGATCGAGAGCGCTGGCACCTCTGTGCCAGAACCTCCCTCCGAAGCAAAGCTCACTTGCACGGTCATCTTCGCGGTCGATCCGTAAGTCGCAATCCACCCATGGTCCATCATGAGATCCAGACCAAGAATGTCTTGATAGAACTTCTTGGCGGCCTTTGGCTTCTCAATGCAAACGTTGGCTACGATGCGTTTCACTTTCATGGAGTCTCCCTTAAAACTGAAATCCTGTTCCGACCAGCATCGTAAAAATCTGCTGCGATTTCGGAATCACTTTGATCGACGATCCGACTAACTGAGTCGACAGACCTGAGCCACCTTCGTAATAGCCGCCAAACGTGAACGTTGTCTGCTCGTGCGTGTGAATGCAAAAATTCGCCGACCATCCGTAGAGGTTCAGTTGATCAAGTTCGCGCAAACCTTTCGAAGCAGAAGGCGAGTCGGCTGATGACAAGTTTGTGAAGAGGCCTGTGCGCAAAGAAACCCACGGCGCAATGAACTGCTCGTAGCCAAACGCGAAGTTGGCGATCTCGTGATGATGAATGTCGTCAGTCGCATCGGGCGCTTCGGGAAAGTCTTGGTAGTTCGTTCCGGAGTACAGCGACACATCCAAAGAGAACGTGCGCACTCCGACAACCTCGCGCGCGACGCCGAGAGCGAGTTTCGCTGGAATGCGCGTCACCGCACGCGTGCTGCCGTGATAGATCTCACTCGTCGAATAAGGTGTCGCGACGGTCGTTGACTTGAAGTACGTGCCTTCGCCAGCGATTTGCACCGAGGGTGCGCGGTACGAAACGCCGATCGACCACAGATCGCCAAGCCGGCGGTGATACCCTAGGATTGCCACCAAGTTGTTCGACGTGATGTTCTTTTCTTCGCTCACGATCGTCGCCGAGCCCGCCGAC
>CAJYIL010000071.1 GCA_913774795.1 Pseudobdellovibrionaceae bacterium | reverse complement strand
ATCGAAGAAATCAAATCGCTCAAAACGCGTGAGCAATTCAAGCCTCTCCTCGAGGAGGCCCACAAAATCTTCAACTCGCTTGAAGACATGAAAATGCCGGTGATCGCGGCGATCAATGGCGCTTGTTTAGGCGGAGGGTGTGAACTCGCCCTCGCGTGTGACTACCGAATCGCCTCGGATGATCCGTCGACAAAAATCGGTTTGCCTGAGACAAAGCTCGGAATTATCCCGGGCTTCGGCGGCTGTGTTCGTCTTCCGCGCGTCATCGGTCTTCAGGCTTCGCTCGACATCATTTTGAACGGGAAGTCGGTTCCGGCGGCGAAAGCGCAAAAGATGGGCTTGGTCGACAAAGTCACAACCGCAAAAGCACTCGAAGAAACGGCTCTTCGCTTTGCTGAAGAATTGATCACGAAAGGCGGCGCCAAGAGACAAAAGCACTTCAAAGCGCACGGCCTTATGAACACGGTTCTCGAAGGTCTCGGTAAAGGGGTCGTTTACTCACAGGCCCGCAAAACCGTCATGAAGTTCACGGGCGGCCATTACCCAGCGCCTTTAAAAGCGATCGAAGTCATCAGCAAGACATACGGCATGAGCAATCGCGAGAAAGCTCTGAACATCGAGATGGAAGGCTTCTGTGACGTCGCGGTCACGGACGTTTCGAAACACCTGATCGACGTGTTCTTCCTGATGGAATCCGTGAAGAAGAAAACAGGAGTTTCGTCTGACGTGAAGCCGCATAAAGTTCGCCGCATCGGCGTTCTCGGCGCGGGCACGATGGGTGGCGGAATCGCGTATGTCGCGGCCGACAAAGGCATCGAAGCGCGGATGAAAGATATTACCCCGAAAGCGCTGCAACTCGGTCTCGATCACGCGCGCGCGCTCTGGAAAAAACAGATGGATCGCAAACGCATCAACGTTTTCCAGTTCGGTCAGAAGAACAACATGATCACGACTTCGCTCGATTACTCGGGCTTCAACGAAGTCGATGTCGTCGTCGAAGCGATCGTCGAAGACATGAAGATCAAACAAAAAGTCATCGGCGAAACAGCCGCGAACGTGCGCCCGGATTGCATCATCGCGACAAACACGTCGTCTTTGTCGGTCACCGAAATGTCGAAGGGTCACCCGCATCCAGAAAACTTCGTGGGCATGCACTTCTTCAATCCGGTCGATAAAATGCCGCTCGTCGAAGTCATTCGCGGCGAGAAGACGTCGGATGAGGCGGTTGCAACGATTTACGATCTCGTTAAGAAGATGGGAAAACTTCCGATCGTGACCAAGGACGGACCAGGATTCGTCGTCAACCGCTTGCTTGTTCCTTACATGATCGAGGCCGCATGGCTCCTCCAAGATGGAATGTCGGTGGAGAAAGTCGATTCGCTCTACAAAAAGCAATTCGGCATGCCGATGGGGCCTTTTGCACTTCTCGATGAAGTCGGCCTCGATGTCGGGATCAAAGTTTCGATGATCTTCCACGAGACGCTCGGTGAGCGCATCATGATCCCGGATGTGATGAAGAAACTCAAAGAGTCGGGTCGCCTCGGCAAGAAGAACAAAAAGGGTTTCTACGTCTACGACGAAAAAGGGAAAGCCCAAGGCGTCGATCAATCGATCTACGCGGACTTGGGTTTGAAAGCGCCGACGAATCCGTTGTCGGATAAAGAAGTCATCGAACGCGGTGTCTTCCCGATGGTGAATGAAGCCGCTCTCGCGTTGATCGAAGAGCGCATCGTGGAAACCCCGGATGAAGTCGATCTCGCGATGATCACGGGTATGGGTTTTCCGCCGTTCCGCGGTGGTCTTCTTCGTTACGCTGACTCCGTTGGTTCGCAAAAGATCGCAGACGAACTCGAGATCTACGCGACGAAATACGGCATTCGCTTTAAGCCGTCGACGCCACTTCGAAACATGGCGAAGACGAACCGCAAATTTTATTGAAGACCAGCGAGCTTGACGGCCCAGTAAAGGGCCGCGGGCGAGCCTTGAATGAGAGAGGCTCGCATCAGTTTCGGCTCTGAGAGCCAGAGAACGAGCGCCGCCCCGAGAATCGAAAGGGCGGCGTAGTCTTTTAAAGCCTGCGCTTGAACTTCATTGCCCGGTTGAGCGCTCCAGAAAAATCCGACGAGCAACGCGATCGCCAAGAATAAATTGTAGAAACCCTGATTGAACATCGCTCCGCGCATGACCTGCGCGTTTGCATCAGTCACTCCGAAGACCCGATTGGTCTTCGGCTTTCCCCACCAAATCGATTCGAGACAAAAAATATAGACGTGAATCACGGCCATCACGATCACGAGTAGGTTGAGCATAAGGCTAGATCCTCCTGGTCCACAGTCTGAGCGATATATGACCAAGACTCAACACGCTCTTCTTCGACCCGTCAGGAAAGCAGAGTGAAGGTGAGCGATTCTGCCCCTCGGAGGTTTGCTATGTCGACGATTGCCACTCACAACCCGCTCAAGGAATTGCCGAACGCAGTCTTAGGTTTCTTCGGACTTCGTACCGAGAAAGAACTGCCGTGCGAGGTCAAGATCCAGGATGGTGAGTTCAGTCTTCGCCACTATCCCGCTCACGCCGAAATCCGCAACGAAGATGTCGGCTCGCGTACAGAGGCCATGGACCGCTCGTTCGATCGGTTATTCTCCTACATCCAAGGCGAGAACTGGGATGATGAAACGTTCTCGATGACGACGCCCGTGCTGATGCGACCGAGCGGGCCGGGTCGCTGGTCGACGAGCTTCTATATGAGAGAGTCGATTGGAAATCTGCCGCTTCCGAAAGCCTCCGCCGTAAAACTCTATGCGCAGAACGCCGAGACGATGGCGGTGGTTCGCTTTAGCGGCAATCCGACCGAAGAAAAAGTGCACGAGGAGATCACGCGCTTGCTGACCTGGATGAATCAAAAGGGTCTGCAAGCTCGGGGTGAGCCTCAAGTGGCGCAGTTCGACCAGCCGTTTGCGATTCCTTTTCTCAAGCGAAACGAAATTCATATCCCGGTCGAATCCGAGCCTGTTTAGAAAGCTGACAGGTGTCTCGCATCGACGCGCGGGAATTGTCGCGTCGATGGCTTGCGGGCACGGATCGCCTTGAGAGCCTTTTAAAGTGCTTGCGGCCTCTCAAAATGAGACACCAGCTTGGCCCAACCCTTGCCCTTAGAGAGATCGAAGGGTTTGGAAAGGGTGGTTCAGATGAAACACATGTTTGCACTCACGATGGTCGTTCTTGCTTTCGCGATGGCTGGTTGCCAAAAGGCCGCCGACACGACTCGTATCGGAAAC
>CAJYIL010000070.1 GCA_913774795.1 Pseudobdellovibrionaceae bacterium | reverse complement strand
GTTGAGTCATGCGATTGAGGTCGGTCGCAGCTCCACGCTCGAACGCATCGATGATCGCTTCGATTGAATAACCGCTCGCCAAGAATGTCGAGATCACCGCACCGGCGCTTGAGCCGACGTAAACTTTGAATGTGAGCTTATCGTCGGAGTACTTCATGTGGACGTCTTCAGCGCCGCCCCCGGCGAACTGAAAGCCCTTCTCACGAAGCGCCAAACAGACGCCCAAGTGGAAGGCGGCGGCTTTGATGCCTCCACCACTCAAGACCAAGGCGATCCGTTTCTTTTCACTCAAACGCATTCAGTGAGTTTCGCGCCCAGACGCTAATTTTAAAAGCAAAATCAGGGACTTAACCGAGTCTTGGGTGCAAACCCAACCATGGTCGAGTTGTTTAGAGAATGTCGTGTGGCCGCGCACAGTTAAGGATACTCATGTGGATATCCAATTTAACCTTGAGTCGCTTAAAGCATGTGCTACCAATGGCTTATGACTGAACTCGGACACACTGCACCCCACTGGCTGATCCTGACCGACTACGCGAGTAAGTATAAGATCAGCGTCTCGACACTCCGTCGTCGGATCAAAGCGGGGACGATCAAACATAAGTTCCAGGACGGTCGTTACCTTCTCGCCGACGAGATGCCGGCCGACATGCCTCACCACGCGGCGCCGAGTTTTTCGAACGAGATCGTCGATGTTCAAGAGCCTCGCTCGATCGAAACCCAAGACAAGCTGAAAGAGCTCGGTGAGTCCGGCGGAGAAGAACCGATTCTCTCGACAGCGACTCGCCTTTTGAACGAACTCAAGCGCGCTTACTCGAACATCCTCCAAGAAAAAGAAGAGCAGCTCCTTCAACTCAAAGAGGAAGTCGTCGATCTCAAGACGCTTGTTCGCGTTCTTGAATCCGACAACGATCGTATGCGCGGCATTCTCCAAAAATGGGGCTCGGCTTAATCCGGAATGCTGTCGACAGCGCGCCAGCGCTCCGAACACGTTTTGGCGTAAGGATAGTAAAGCTGGCTCGCATCGCAGAAGTAGTACATTCCGGTTGCCGACGGCGGAGCCGTGTTGCCTGACGGCCGTGGTTCAGCGGGCGCGGTTTGCGTAATCATGGGCGCGGGGGCAGGAACAGGAACAGGTGCCTGCGCAGGCGCCGTAGGCGTTTCGAGACGGCTCTCGTAGATGATTGTTGTCTGAGGTTCGTACGCTGGGTAAGGATAAACGGGAGACGAGAAGAAGCTCCACCCGTTCCCCGTCACCCACCACCAACCGAAGCGGTTGTTGTGCCATGTTTGGCGCCATGATCCGTTTCTCCAATACACAGGTGCGCTCTCATAACGATAGACGGGATAAGGTCGGTAAATCGGCGCGGGTCGGTAGATCGGAGCCGGTTGGTAAATCACGGGCGGTTGGTACGTGACCGGTGGTCTCATCGGATGAACGACGACGGGCGGCTGACTGTAAACCGGGCCGCCACGGTACGTGCGGTTATCACGTTGATGATGCTCGCCCCACGCAAATGCTTGCGACGAGAGAACTAAGGTGAAGATCAAGCTGAGGGTGCGCATATGGTCTCCTTCGAACCGCTTCGGTTCTATAAAGAGATTAGGTGCTGCGCGCGTTTAGGGCTTGGCGGAGATAAGAAGATGTCTTCAAACCGAGTCCTGATTGTGTCCTGACTATGGAAGTGGGCCGCCGTAGTATTCGTAAATCTCTTCTTCATTGAAAAGGAAGAGCTCACCCGCACGAAAGCGCAGTGATTTTTCCATCAGGTCGTTGTGGTGATAAACCATATTCAACAATGTTCCGTGAACCGCGTGAACTTCGGTGCCGTAAATCTTAAAGCCGAGTTTTAGTTTGGCAATCAAGATGGGGTTGTTGGTCATCTGATGTTTCGATGTCACGGCTTGAAAGCCGGCTTCTTTGGTCTCTGACAGAACTTTGCGCGCAAGCGTCGTGTAGATTCCTCTTCCGCGAAACTCCGGGCGCACGGTCGTCATCGCCATCATCACGTCTGTTACGGTCGATTGAAAAGAATGTTGAGCACCGACGAGTTCGCCTTTGTGAAGAACCGCGAGCCGAAGTTGATAGTCGTTCTTGTAGCGCTCTTGCAGAGCTTTAATTTTCGCTCGTTGAGCATCAGTGAGATTCTCTCGCCACATCAAAAACGGATGATGATGCCCGAGGGTTTCATTGATGAGTTCGGTGTAGGCCGGCTCGTCGAACTTGTCCACGCGCGCGATTTGAATGTCGGGAGCGAAATCCCATTTCTCGAGAATATCCATTCTCTCGGCGTAGCACGTGCGCCGAAAATAAAAAAGCCGATCCTCGAGGGACCGGCTTTCGACGGTAGGTCCTTACTTTTCGGAAAGGCCCTTACTTTCTGGAATTCCGAAAAGTAAGGACCTACCCGCGGGTTACGCGGCTGAAGCGGCGGCGCTGCCTTTTGGCTTGCGGCTGCCTGAGCCTGTGCCCGTGCGTTTTACGCGGCCACCGACTTTTTCTTCAAGAGCGATCGCGAGAACTTCATCGAGGTGTTCAACGAAGATGAAGTTGATCTGATCTTTGAACTGCTGCGGAATTTCCATGACGTCTTTCTTGTTCGCGAAAGGAACGATCACAGTTTTGATTCCGAGCAAGAGTGCTGCAAGAGCTTTCTCTTTGATACCGCCGATCGGGAGAACGCGACCTTGGAGAGTGACCTCGCCTGTCATCGCGATATCCGAGCGAACCGGAGTATCTGTCATCAAAGAGATCAGAGCCGTTGCCATCGTGATACCTGCAGAAGGACCGTCTTTCGGGATCGCGCCTGCTGGCATGTGAATGTGCACCGTGTGGTTATCAACCCAGTCTTCTGCGATGCCGAAGTCTTGCGCGTTAGCACGAGCGTAGCTCATTGCCGCAGTCGCAGATTCTTTCATCACGTCACCCATTTGACCGGTGAGAACGAGACCGCCCTTACCTTTCATCTTCAAAGCTTCGACGTAGAGAACTTCGCCACCCGCTTGTGTCCACGCGAGACCTGTTGAAACACCGATCTGGTTTTCTTTCAGTTTCTCTTCGCGGATGTACTTCGGTGCTCCGAGGAGCTCGACGACTTTTTCCGCCGTGATCACGACTTTTTCTGTGTTACCGAGAACTTTGAGTTTTGCGACTTTGCGGCTAACTGAACCGACTTCGCGCTCAAGGTTGCGCAAGCCCGCTTCACGAGTGTAGTGAGCGATGAGGTATTTCAAACCTTCATCTGTCCACTCCATTTCAGTTGGAAGAACACCGTTGGCTTCCATCTGACGCTCGATCAAGTGCTTCTTCGTGATGAGGAGCTTATCGTTCTCTGTGTAACCAGAGACGTAGATGAGTTCCATACGGTCACGGAGAGCGGCCGGGATATTTTCAACAACGTTCGCGGTCGCGATGAACAACGCGTTCGAAAGATCGAAGTCGACGTTCAAGTAGTTATCGCGGAACGATTGGTTTTGTTCTGGATCGAGAACTTCGAGCATCGCCGCCGACGGATCACCGCGGAAGTCAGAGCCGAGCTTATCGATTTCGTCGAGAACGATAACCGGGTTGTTTGTTTTGATCTGTTTCAACGCCTGGATGATTTTTCCTGGCATCGCGCCGACGTACGTACGACGGTGACCACGAATCTCTGCTTCGTCTTTCACGCCGCCGAGTGCGATACGGAAGTATTCGCGACCCATCGAACGAGCGATCGACTTACCGAGCGATGTCTTACCAACGCCTGGAGGTCCGCAGAAGCACAAGATAGGTCCCTTCATGTCTTTTGGCTTGAGTTTACGAACAGCCAAGAATTCGAGGACGCGGTCTTTTGCTTTTTCGAGATCGTAGTGATCTTCATCGAGAATCGCTTGCGCTCTCGTAAGATCGAGGTTGTCGTTTGTCGACTTGTTCCACGGAAGATCGACCATCCAGTCAAGGTACGTGCGAACCATCGAAGCTTCTGATGCATCTGGGTGCATGCGCTCGAGGCGGCCCAGTTGTTTCAACGCTTCGTTGAGAACTTGCTCTGGCATGCCGGCGTTCATGACTTTCTCACGAACTTCATCGAGCTCTTCGGTCTTCGAATCTTGGCCATTGTCGCCGAGTTCAGACTTGATGGCGCGCATTTGTTCGCGGAGGAAGTACTCACGCTGCGATTTCGACATTTCGTCCTTTGCAGTTGTGCGAATCTTCGCCTGCATCTGAAGAACTTCGAGTTCGTTTGCGAGAATTTCGTTTACGAGTTGGAGACGAGCTTTTGGATCAGTTGTTTCGAGAACGCGCTGAGCATCCTGAACTTTGAGACCCAAGTTCGAAGCGATCAAGTCAGCAAGACGACCCGGATCACTGACGTCATCGAGAATCAAAAGAATATCTGGAGAGAGCATGCGACCGAGCGCGATGATCTTTTCGAGTTGCTCGCGGGCGTTACGGATCATCGCTTCGAATTCGACTGGCGCGCCAGCTGTTTCGGTGTCGGCGATCTTCTCGACGTGAACTTCAAAGTTCGGCGACGATTTCGCATATTTTTTAATGCGACCTTTCGCTTCACCTTGGATCAAGATCTTCACGCGGCCGTCAGCGAGTTTGCGCATGCGCATGATTCTCGCGATCGTACCGACTTGATAGATCGTTTCTTCAGTTGGGTTTTCTTCTGTGATTTCTTTTTGCGAGGCCAAGAAGATAAGGCGGTTCTTCGCCAACGCTTCTTCAACCGAGCGGATCGAAGCCTCACGTCCTACGAACAAAGGCAGGATCATGTAAGGGAACACTACGATGTCGCGAACTGGGAGCATCGGGAGCGTTTCAGGTACTTCAGTCACTTTATCATCATGGGCCATGTTTGGTCCTCCGCACAAAGGCGGTGAGTAGCTTTCTTGCTATGAATCTTTTCGGTGCGGAGGCCGTCGCACTTTAAGAACTTGAGGCGATAAAATGGTCCGGAAATAACGAATTTCACCCAAGGATTTCGTGAATCTACGTAGCTTCGTCGAGTCCGCGTCTGGGAAAAGTGTGACGTCGTGGGGACGTTCGTCGCTGTGGCCGGCGCCGCCCTGGACTGGGCCATGGCCGCGGTTTTCGGGGTGTTAAACCTGTCTGGTTTGTGGGATGTGCGTTGAGTGGCGTGAGGGTTCTCGACGGTGGTCTGGCTTTATAAGGCAACGACTGGATGTGCGGATGCCATCGACGGATTTCGGATGCTGGATTCCGCGCGAAGTGACGTGTTTTGCACTGATCGCTGGTGCGCAAATTGAAGTTGCGTGCGCACATGAACGAGAAAATTGGAAACGTTTGGATACAAGATCGCATCATCATGCTGCGAAAACAGCGGGTCATGTTGAGTACGGATTTGGCGGAATTGTACGAGGTGCAGTCCAAGGCGCTTCTTCAATCTGTGAGGAGAAACATAGAACGGTTTCCCGTCGACTTCATGTTTCAGCTGTCAGATCAGGAGTTTGCAGTTTTGCGGTCACAATTTGTGACCGCAAAGTGGGCGATGAGTAGGACCCCGCCCTACGCTTTCACCGAGCAAGGCATCGCAATGCTCTCGAGTGTCTTGCGTTCGCCAAAGGCGATTCAGGTCAACATCCAGATCATGCGGGAGTTTGTGGCGATTCGAAAATTGCTGCTGTCGCATCAGGAACTTGCTGAACGCATCAATCAACTCGAAGCTCGTTATGATCAGCAGTTCAGAAGCGTCTTCGATGCGATTCGAACGCTCATCGAACCCGTCCTGAAACCGAAGCGAAGAATTGGAATTCACAGCGACGAGACTTGAGTGCCGCAAGCTCAGAGCTAAAACCGAACAAAAAAGCCGACTCAAAGAGCCGGCTTTTCGCGGGGACAAGATTGCGTGTTAGACGCGGCTTACGTGCCGAGCGTCTTCAGGCAAACCTCCGCTCTTGAGATTCTTGGTCTTCTTTGCAAGCGACGCAAAGATTGGCGACTGGACGAGCGATGAGGCGTTTGCGATCGAGAGGCTCTTCACAGCCTTCGCACATGCCGAACGAACCTTCTTCGATGCGGCCAAGTGAGTAATCGATCTTTTGCAGGTGTTGCGAGTCGCGCTGCTGGAAGCGGAGCTGCTGCTCGAGAGTTTGTTCCGAAACCGCGAGGTCGGCTTCGTCGCCTTGGACGCTGCCTTCAGACAAAGTGTCGTTACGGAGAGATGCGGTCTTATTCAGGATCTCGCTACGCTGGCTGAGCAGGAGTTCCTTGAAGAACTGAAGTTCCTTAGAATCCATGATGTCCCCCTTCTGCATTACAGAGTCGTACGTTTCATCAAAGCTGGCGTTGCCGCCGTTACCTGTTTCGAACCACCGTTCTCGTGCGCTGCCGAAAGTTTCAGCAGTCACCCCTCTCGAGTTCCGAGGGGTCGCAACAGGTTTTGTAAGCTTCTAAAGACGTCGTTCGACGTTGTCCACTTAAAAGTGTCAGGGGGGCTTCGTGCCTCACCGTGCGTTGTACGACCTTGTACCTCGCGTTAACACTGAGGAATCTGCCAAATCCTTTGGCATTCTCTCTTCAGCCCGGGCTCGCGTCACCTCCGTGTGACGGAGCGATCGGGCTTTCAACACAGAGCTCATCCATGAGTTCTGTCACGATTTCTGTCAAAGTCGGTCTCACTTCGTTCAACCCATTAGCAGCCAGCATCGTTGGGCGCGACATCCTGTCGCCGAAGAAGCTCAACCGACGAGCACGTGGTTAGCGAGCGAACTTTCGTTTTACCGTCTCGCGAATTTCAGCACCTTCGATGCTAAGACGGGTCCAGGGGAGGGCGCGAAGGCGCTCTGCTTCGATAGGTTCTTCCGTCTCCTCGCAGATTCCAAATCGACCACTTTCGATTCTTGAGAGAGCGAATTCGATTTCAAGCAACAACTCCTTCATCCGTGTTTGAGCCGTCAGAAAATCGTTCTCGGCCATGAGAGCCATCGTTTGATCCGCTTCGTCGCCACCGGCTCGATCAAGAGCGGCGTACTCATTTCGCGAGTTGCGAACGCGGTTCAAGATGTCTCTCTTAGCTTCCAAGAGCTGCATCTTGCATTCTTGGATGAAGCTCTTAGTGAACGATTGCATAGGATCCTCCGTAAGTTTGACGAAACGCGTTTGGCCGTTCGGCCTGCATTCGCGTTTCGTGTCTTTCAGACAGAGGTCCAAGGACTTTCGGTTAGAGAGGTGACGCAAAAAGGAGCATCAAATGTTTTGATGGAAGCTATGGAGCTTTCGCCGGCGTCAGGTCGCAATAACGCGAGGCCGGCGGTCAAAAGGCTTATTGAGGCTTCTGTTCAAAGGGAGCGAACTGACCTTTACTCACCGTGAATGCGGTCATCGGGCGGCGGATTTCGCGATCTTGTGTAACCGAAAGATTACCAATCGCGCCCGGGAAGTTCTGGAGATTCGCCATCGCTTGGCGAAGTCCGATACGAGTGGTCTCCCCTTTTGCGATCAAATTGCGAACGATGAGTGCGGAGTCGTAAGCCTGAACTTCTGTGAGGCCCGGGTCATCGTTAAAGGTCGCTTTAAAATTCTGGTAGAACGGTGAGTTCGTGAAGACCGGATCGCTCGTGAGAACGGAGTCGACGAAGATCGAACCTTCGACAAACTTTTGGCCACGCTGGAGAAACCGAGGGCTGTTCCAGATGTTGGTACCGAGAAGGCGAACGCCTTTGACGTTGTCGTAAGCGAGAGCCGGAGCAATTTGGCCGACCGCACGAGCTTCATCGGGGATAAAGATCGCATCGAAATCGACGATTGGAGGAAGAATGTCTTCGATCGACGGGCCACCGTTACGAAGAGAACGCTTCGGATTCTTTTGGGTGTAATCGGCTTGGCGCACACGCAGCTCATCGGCGCGGTCATCGAGATAAAACGTTCCCGTCAAACGCTGAACGTAAGAACGGAAATCAGTTTCTTTCGGGTCGTAAACTTGCGCCGCACGAATATCTCCTCCGCGCGATTTCACTTCATCCCAGAAGAGATTCGCGTACTCAGTTCCGTACGCATCGTTCGGGTACATGATCGCGAAATTCTTAAAGCCCAAGTCTTTCATTGCGAGATCAACGAGCTGCTGAACTTGCATTTGCGAGGTGAGCGCGTTTCTGAAGATCGATTCGCCGGCCGCCGTGATACCCGATTTTTGCGAGAGCATGATCGTCGGAACACCAAATTCCTGCGCACGCACGGCTTCGACCTGCGCGGTCTTCGATTGAAGTCCGCCGATGATCGCGATCACGTTGTTCTCTTGAACAAGGCGCTCGACACCACGGCGGGCGCCGTCGACGTTTCCTTCGCTATCGACAACCGCAAGTTTGAACCCTGAAGATTGGTTTTGGCCGTAGATGCCAAGTCCCAATTGAATTCCGCGAAGCGCCTTGTAACCCACCGCCGCGTTCGGACCGGAGAGAGGCAAGATCACGCCGACAGTGCGTGGATCAACCTTGTTGCGAGCATCGATCTGCTGAACGAACCGATTTGCTCGGTCGGCGAGTTCTGTTCCCGGCACCATGCGTGCGACATCTTGCAGAGCCGAGCGTGCGCCCGAGTAGTCTTTTTGATCGGCGAGGATCAAAGCGTAACGGTAACGAGCCAACGCTGACAAAGAGCCGTACTTCGGATCATTCGAGATTTCGCGAAGTTCATCGGGCGAGAAGCGAGTCGAATCGAAATAATCTTTTCCCGCTTCTTGAGAGATTGCGAGTGACGCGTTCAACGCACCGATCAAGTCTTTATCGTTCGAAAGAACTTCCACGCGCAGGCGATTGATCTCGGCGCGTTGTTCTTGGGTGACGTTGGGCCAGGCCTCGGAGCTCTCGAGAACTTTTCCGGCCTCAGAGAACTTATTCAGCTTCGCTAAGCAACGTGCAACACCTAAGCGAGCCGCTGACTCATGAGGAGTTGCTGGACCATTCACGACCGCCGCGTAATGAGCGTAAGCCTCAGTGTAGTTGCCTTGCGTGAAGTAGAGATTGGCCATCAGCATGTGGGCGCTGTCGGCGACGTCAGTATCCGGATTCTGCTTCGTGATTTTTTCTAAGCGCGCGACTGCTTTCTTGTTTTCACCCGCGCGAAGGTTCGCTTGCGCTCCCTTCAGCTCTTTTTGCGCCGCTGGCGATGCTTTCGCGGCCACTGGCTTTTGCTTCGTCGGAGCCTGTAGACCACCGGAGTTTCCCCCGCCTCCGCCGCCCGTTGCGCAAGATGTGAGTGCAAGAATGAAAAGGGCGGAGATGGCGGGTTTGAACATTACTTTTTCGCTTTCAAGATTCGTTCGACTTTCTCTTGATACGCCTTCACGAGTGGCGACGGCTTCAGAGAGGACGAGAATTTTTTGAGAAGTTCTTTTTGTTCGTCAGTGAGTTCTTTCGGTACGTCGATCACGATGCGAACGAGCATGTCGCCCGCTCCAGGACCGTTCACCGAAGCAAAGCCTTTACCTTTGAGACGGAAGAGCTGACCCGACGGAGTGCCCGCCGGGATTTTTAAAGACGCTTTTCCGGTCAGAGTCGGGATTTCAACTGTTGTTCCCATGATCGCATCTACGAAATTCAATGGAAGATCCATGTGAACATCGTTGTCGACGCGTTTAAAGAGCGAGTGGTCTTGAATGTTGATGATCACGTAGAGATCGCCAGTCGCGCCGCCGGCCGCGGACGCATCGCCTTCTCCGCGAAGTTTCAAACGCTGACCAGGTTTCACTCCGGCCGGAACCGTGACTTGAAGGCGCGACGTCTCTTCTTTGCCGCCGCGTTGGCGAATAAAGCTGATCGTTTTCTCCGTGCCCGTTGCCGCTTCTTCAAAAGAGATGCCGAGAGTGTAACGAAGATCGGCTCCACGACCGCGCTGCGATCGGGCGCCGCCAGCGCCGGGTCCAGCGCCTGGTCCGCCGGCGCCGCGCGTACGACCAGAGAAAAAGTCACTGAAGATATCGCCGAAGATGTCTTGCATGTTTTCAGGACCCGCGCCGCCTTGGCCTGCGCCACCGAATCCGCCAAAGCCACCGGCTCCTGCGCCTGCTCCGCCGAATCCACCGAACGGCCCGCCACCAAACCCGCCTGCGCCAGGTCTAAAACCCGCTTGTGCACCGGCATGACCGAATTGATCGTACATCTGGCGCTTCTCCGGTTCGGAGAGCGTCTCGTACGCCTCGTTCACCTCTTTGAATTTTTCTTCAGCTTTCTTATCGCCCGGGTTTTTGTCGGGGTGATACTGCATTGCGAGCTTGCGGAACGCTTTCTTTAATTCGTCAGCGCTCGCACTTCTCTGAACACCCAGGACTTCGTAAAAATCTCGTTTTGTAGCCATTTAGTTTTTCTGGCGTGCGACGACCACTTGTCCCGGTCTCACGACACGGTCGTGCAGCTTGTAAGGTTTCTTGAACACTTGCGTGATTGTTCCCGGTTCAACTTCGTCGGTTTCGTGAGAGGAGAGCGCTTCGTGAACGTTCGGATCGAACGCGGCACCTTTCGACGGAACTTCGGTGACGCCGTGGCGTTGAAGAACCGAACGGAGTTCGTTTGAAGTGAGCTCAATACCTTTTTTGAAGTTTGCGACGTTATCGGGATTCAGTTCGGTCGCAAGTGCGGTTTCGAAAATATCGAGAACGTTCAAGAGATCGGCGACTAAGCGTTCGCTCCCGTACTTACGAAGGTCGGAGCGCTCTTTCACGGCTTGGCGTTTGAAGTTCTCGAATTCAGCGCGGAGGTAGAGGTACTCGTTTTTGAATTTGTCGGCTTCGTTCTTTGCTTCGGCAACGGCGTCGGCGGCGATGGGGGCCTGCTCGGATGCCTGTTCGTTCGCGTCGTTATTTTTTGTCTGATCAGTTTTTTCTTCAGCCATTTACGGTCCTCTTCTCAAAGGACCATTATGAGTTCGAAAAGAGCGTTGTCTAGCTCAATTCTCCCTGCAGGAATGTGAGTTTTTCGAAGGCCTGATTTGCGAGCAAACGACCCTCACGCGTCAGTGCCCATCCCAAGGAGTCTCGAGTGGCCCATCCGTACGTTACAAGTTCGTCGAGGCGTTTGATCGCACGCGCTGAAGAAGCTTCCGAGAACTTTAGACGCAAGGCGTTTTCATCTAGACCTTTAAGGGGTCTCAGTGAAGTGTGCAGAAAATCAGTCATCGCCTGATGCTCCTGCAAAATCTCCTTTTGTCCTTCAGGCAAATTGGTGACGAAAGACCACGGATGTTTCGCGCCGACGGTCATTTCCTTTTCGTACTCTTTCATCGCGCGACGGTTCCAGAACCGCACTCCATAAGGCGCTTGAGCTGCATCCGCCTCGGGCAACGCGTCGGGTGTTAGAAATGAATGCGACGACAAGCCGACTCCCCAATACGGCTGATCCTGCCAGTAGAGAGAGTTGTGGCGGGACTCAAAACCAGGCTTGGCGAAATTCGAAATTTCGTAACGATGAATTCCGGCCGCACCCAATTTCGTCTCGATGAGATCGAACATCTCGATCTGTTCACCTTCAGGCGCGCGTCCTGCGTCGAGCTTGTGTCCTTCAGGAACAGTGAGGTTGTAAGCACTGATGTGCGACGGGCCGTAATCGATGGCTCGAGCGACATCTTCGTTTAATTCGGAAAGGGTCTGGCTCGGGAGAGCGAATAGCAAATCGAAAGAGTAATTCACGCCTTTTCGCTTCAGAATATTCAAAAGCTCGACCGTGTCTTTCGAGGTGTGCTTTCGCCCCGCGATTTTGAGGAGGCGATCGTTGAAAGACTGCGCGCCAACGGAGAAACGAGTCACTCCTCCCGCCAGTAATTGATCGAGCCGCGCTTCGTCAATCGTGGCGGGATCAATCTCGATCGAGATTTCAGGACCTCTCAGCTTGAAGCCCGCATTTGCAACTTCATCGATGAGAGATAGAATGAGTGATGGCTCGAGGAGAGACGGCGTGCCGCCTCCGAAGTAAATCGTCGCGACATCTTTCGCGCGAATGCCTTCGGCGCGCTGACGAATCTCTTGCTTGACCAGTTCCGTGTACTTTTCTGGAGCGAGAATCTGTTTCGCTCCAGGGCCCCATTCGTACTTCGTGAAATCGCAGTACGGACAAAGCTGCAAGCAGTACGGAACATGAACGTAAATACCAAACGCCAATGAATGGCTCCGTGGAGTTAAGATGACTGCAAAGCGCGCCGAGAAAAAACCGCCGACCAAGAGTCCTTACAAACGTCTGAAGCTCAAAAACGGACTCTCGGTTCTCTTGATCGAGAATCATAAATCACCCGTGGTCTCCGTGCAAATGTGGGTCAAAACCGGCTCGGCCGACGAAACGCGTGGGGAAGAGGGCATTTCGCATTTCATCGAGCACTTGGTGTTCAAGGGTACGGATAAATTTAAAGTCGGCGAGATCGCTTCAACGGTCGAGGCTTCGGGCGGAGAATTGAACGCCTATACGTCGTTTGATCAGACCGTGTTCTACGTCAATATCTCTCGTGAGTTCGCCGACGTCGGCCTCAACGTCATCAGTGAGATGATGGGCTTTCCGAAATTCGACGCAGGCGAAATCGACAACGAGCGTGAAGTCGTCATTGAAGAGATCAAGCGCGGAAACGATTCGCCAGGGCGCCAAGCTTCTCGACTTTTGTTCTCGTCGGTTTTCAAGAAGCACCCGTACGGGATTCCGGTGATCGGCTACGACAAGATCATCAAGAAAGTTTCGAAGAAAACGCTCGTCGACTACTACCAATCACGTTACATCCCGACAAACATGCACCTGGTGGTCGCGGGGGATTTCTCTTCGAGCGAAATGTCGGCTCGCGTGAATGAAACATTCGGGCGGATGAAGTCGTTCAAATTCCGCAACGTCAAGCGCGTGAAAGAGCCGAAGCAGACCGAGCCCCGCGTGAAAGTCGCCAAAGCTCCGTTTGAAGAAGCTCAGTTTCACGTCGCGTGGCGTGTTCCGGGTGCCGATCACAAGGACATTCCGGCTCTCGATTTGCTCGCGATGATCTTTGGACAAGGCGACACCTCTCGCCTTTCACAAAAACTCCGTCTAGAGAAGGCCGTTACGAATTCGGTGGGTGCCGGAACGTTTACTCCGAAAGACGGCGGCCTTTTCACTGTTTCAGGTTCTTTGAACGCATCGGCGTTCGGCGAAGCATTCGACATTTTTAAGGCCGAATTGCTAAGAATGGTTTCGGAGGCGCCGACGGCCGACGAAATGAAGCGCGCGATCACGAATCTCGAGAGCGAAGAGTTCTACGCGATGGAGACGATCGAAGGCGTCGCTCGCAAAGCAGGTTCGTTTGAAAACCTGATGGGCGACTACGCGTACTTCCAGAAATTCTTAAAGCAAGTTTATGCGCTGAAACCTGACGACATCTTGCGGGTGGCTCGTAAATACTTGGCACCTTCGCAGATGACGATCGTCGCAATGGTTCCTCGCGATGAAGCTCAGATTACCAAAGACGTAAAGGCTTGGGTTCGCGGTTACACGAAAGAATTCGCAAAAGCATCGAAGCTTCGCGTGAAGCCTTCGAAGCGTGTCGCGGTTAAAAAAG
>CAJYIL010000069.1 GCA_913774795.1 Pseudobdellovibrionaceae bacterium | reverse complement strand
CGCATGAACACATTCGCACGTTCGAAGACGGCGATTTGATCTTCATGGAAGGCGACGACAGCCGCGAGATGTATGTCGTCGTGCAAGGCGAAGTCGTCGTTACAAAGAATTCCGACTCCGGCCAAGTGAGGCTCGCGACTCTGCACAAAGGTGACTTCGTCGGCGAGATGTCGCTTCTCGAAAGCTTGCCGCGCTCAGCGACCGCACGAGCCAAAGGCGCGACGAAGCTTCTCGCGATTCAGCCGGGCGGCTTCCTCCTTAAAATTCGACGTGATCCGACATTCGCGTTCGAAATGCTTCAGTCGCTCTCGAAGCGCATTCGGGTGACGAACGAAAATCTCATGAAAGAATTAAACCGCAAAGGTTCAACGCACGAATCGCTGAAAGCCGTGATCGAAGGCGCCGAGTTCAACCACCCGACTCTCGAGGTCGTGAAAAAGTGATCACGGAGATTCGCGATCGAAAACTCGTGGTGATTTCGGATTTGCATTTGGGCAATCCGTTTTCGAAAGCGAAGAATCCGACGGTGGAGTTCTTCCACTGGGCGGCTCGCGAAGGCTACGACATCGTCATCAATGGCGACGGTTTCGAGATCGCGCAAGTTTCGTTTTCGAAGATCGCACGCGATGTTCCCGAAGTCTTTCACGCGATCAAATCGTTCACGGGTTCGGGCCGCAATCTCTACTACGTCATTGGCAACCACGACATCGTTCTCGAAAACTTCCTGAATGATTGGGGCGGCTTTAAGATGGCGCCGTTCTTGAATGTGTGGAGTGGCGGAAAACGCATGCGCATCGAGCATGGCCATCTTTATGATCCGTTCTTTGCGAATCATCCTGAGCTCTACGAGATTTTGACGATGATCGCCGGCATCCCTTTGAGCCTCAATCCATCGCTCTACAAACTCTGGATTAAGTTCGAAAAGTTCAAATCGCGCTTCCACAAGAAGCCCGATGGAGGCTCGATTCCGGGTGAGTCCCCGGCGTTTCGGGAAGCGGCGATCGAGCTCTCCGAGCGCGGTTTCGATTCAATCATCTTCGGGCACACTCATCACGCCGGTCACGCCGTCCTTCCGAACGGAGCTGATTACTTCAACACGGGCTCGTGGCTCATGGGCACGCCTTACCTCGAAATCAATGAGGGGCTCTGTGAGCTCAAGCGCTGGGATCGTCACGCCCTTCAGACGGCGCGTAAACCTTTTGCATTGACCGGCTCCTGACTCCGTCTCGATTTAGGGCACGACTCCAAAGCGGCAGGTCGACAAAGACGCACCAACATTCACTTAGCAATCTCGTTTGCACGTAAATCGCGCCTGACACCGATGTCGCGATTTCAAGAATCTAGATATCGGTCGAGTTCCCGATCTGTTGGTTGTCACAAATCTTCTGTGCACAAAGGGGAACGTTCGATGAAAACACAGATCTTCATTTTGCTCGCCGCTCTCGCCCTCACGGCCTGCTCGGCATCTAAGACCACTCCGCTCTCATCTGGCAGTGACCGCCTCCAATGGACGAATGACTCTGTTCAGTTCGACACGACAGGCGGTGTTGGTGTCGACATGAACTCGCAATCGCTCGGGGGCGTCAATTCGTCAGCGGTCAGCGTCCCGCTTTCGCTGACGCAAGTCGCATCGCTTGTTCCGCCTTCGGCGAATGGCGCAAGCCTCCAAGCAAACGCCGTGATCTTTGCAGGATCGAAGGCGTAT
Source organism: Pseudobdellovibrionaceae bacterium (assembly GCA_913774795.1). GTDB lineage: Bacteria > Bdellovibrionota > Bdellovibrionia > Bdellovibrionales > JAMPXM01 > CAJYOV01. Next base: position 248 of record CAJYIL010000069.1, on the reverse strand, counting down.
GTCGCCTACAATACTCAAGGCGCCCTCACTGCCGGCGGTATCGACGTGATCGATTTTTCGACTCCGGCATCTCCCGTGATGACGTCACAAACGGTTTTACCGACGGTCGATATCAACGCGCTCAACTTAAATGGCTCCGATCTTTACGCGGTCGGCGCGAACAACTCCGATTATCCGGCCGTTCTCTATGACTTCCCGCTCACATCAGGAAACATCTCGGCGGCTCCAGATCGGAAGAGCACACGTCT
>CAJYIL010000068.1 GCA_913774795.1 Pseudobdellovibrionaceae bacterium | reverse complement strand
CATCGAGAGACGCTCTTGTGAAGTGCGTGCGATGTAGTGCTCTCCAGAAACGCCGTTTCGTTCGGCGATTTTGCGAGACAACAGGTGAGTTTGCTGACGGATGTGCCCGATGATCATGCGGCCATCGAGAGTGCCGGCCAGCGAAACAACCAGTAAACGATGAACAAGCTTCGGATCGACGTGGCCGTCAGCTTGAAAAATGATCCGTGATAACAATCGAACTCGCTCGAGCGCCGCAGATAAAACTTCGAGGCGGTAAACAAGCCCGACGCTGGCCCCGTTTTTCTCCATGTCGTCATAAACGGCTGCGATCACTTTCTCGCAGTCGCTCAGGCAGTCGAGAAACTGGGGCTCGCTTTGCGTCTGTCCCGAGGCCAAGAGCTCGGTCAGTTTTCGGCTCGCGATCAAGAACGGAGAATCTGATGGAGTTGGAAATTGCGATCTCTGTCGAATCTCGGTGGTCAGGCCTAGATCGGCAATGCGGGCCAGGAAGACGAAGCAAGCCTCACGTGCCGCCGACCGAAGAGCTGTTGCTAGCGCCGGATCGTGATTCGCTTGGAAGTAACCGGTGATGCGATTGATGATCTCGCTCGGAATCGTCTCAAGCCAGACCACGTCACCATCGCTGTGGAATGTTTCGCGAGCGACTTCGTAGAGATCGTTTTCGCGCGCTGCTGGAAGAATCCGGGCGAGCGTGCGGCGCGCGGTCTCTTGAAGCAGACCGTGGTGATCGGAGTAACCGGTTTGCAAAAAGAATCGAAGGAGAAAGTCTTTTTGTTTGAGCAAAACTGCGATCTGCTCGAAGACTGATTTTTGCCACTCGGGTCGTGCGTCGAAAATCTGGAACAAAAATCTAAAACGCGTGAATCGACCTGGCGTCGCGCTGTCTTTTTTCAGCCAGGCAAGTAGGCTCTCGAGCCAAAGTGTCGCCTCTTCTTGATCTTTGAGCGAGGTTGAAGCCCGTAAGATTTCGCTCGCGATGGCATTCGGGGTCTCGTTCGAGAAGAGCGTTTTAAATTTCGTCACCTGCGAGGCGAGGCTCGTGCGCAAACTCATGTCGTCCTAGTCTCAGTTCGGACGGAGGAGGCGTCAATGCTTGCAGCGACAAAATCGACCAGCGGTGAACAATCGCTTCTAGCGAGTGTTCTTGAGTTAGGGCAAACTCAAGCTCGTCATGAAAATCTGGCTCCCAACCGCAAGTATCGCCTTCGCCGCATTCATCTTTGTGACTTCGGAATTTGTTCCGGTCGGGCTTTTGCCGCAGATCGCGGAAAGCTTTTCGAAAACAGAAGGCCAAACGGGTTTGATGATGACGATTTATGCCTGGATCGTCGGAGGCTTGTCGATGCCCCTCATGGCGTATGTCTCGCACATCAATCGCCGAACGTTGATGCTCGCGCTCATCGTGACTTTTTGCCTAGCGCATGCGGTGACGGTGTACTCACCCAACTTCGAATGGCTCATCGTCTCCCGGATCTTGGTCGCGATCGCGCACACCGTCTATTGGGCGATCTCGATTCCGCTCGGGATCCGGCTGGCTCCTCCAGGCAAAAGAGCCCAAGCGATGTCGCTCGTTTCAACCGGCGCCGTTCTCGGGAGTCTGCTCGGCATTCCGATCGGCACTTATCTTGGGCAAATTCTTGGTTGGCGATTCGCATTTGGCGTGATCGGTCTTTTTGCGGCTCTTGTCGGCGCTGTTCTTTACGTTTGTCTTCCGAAGAATGCGACGGGCATTCAGGGAAATTTCAAAACGATCGGCATGCTTTTTAAACGAAAAACTCTGGTGATCGTCTATCTGGTGACCGTCATCGCGATGAGCGGTCATTATGCCGCTTTCACGTTCATCACGCCGTTTCTTCATCAGCTCGGAGGAATTTCGGGCGACCGTATCGCGACGGTGCTTTTGATGTACGGAGTGGCGGGCCTCATCGGCGGATGGCTTTCGCCCTACTTTTTGGGCGTGCGATTCCAGAAGTCGGCCCTCGTCTCCGTCGTCATCGTGGCGGCTTGTTTGTTCGCTCTAAAATTCGTCGCGATCTCGTACGCGGGCGTGATGGCGCTCGTCTTCGTGTGGGGCACTGCTTTCTTACTCTTTAACCTCATCCTCCAGAACCTTGTGCTGGCGATCGCGCCCGATGCAGAAGACGTCGCGATGGCGGGCTACTCCGGAATTTACAACGTCGGAATTGGAACAGGTGCTCTCATCGGCTCTCTGTCGGCGGCTCATCATTTGGCCTCGATCGGTTTTATCGGAGCGGGTTGTATCGCGGTTTCGTTCGTTCTTTATTCGGCGCTTCTCTCACGCTTGGCTCCGCCAGCAAACCTTGCGAGTGGCCATTGAAACTCGCATCCTTACTCGATCATCACCGCAAATCGACGGGCGGTCTGCCAGACGCCTTTGGTGATTCTTTCCTCGTCACGAAAAACAAGATGTACGGGATCATTCGCGCAAAGGCTCTGAAGGCCGGAGTTCGGTTTTC
>CAJYIL010000067.1 GCA_913774795.1 Pseudobdellovibrionaceae bacterium | reverse complement strand
GCTTCAATGATTGCGTGTTCAGATGTTCGTAGCTTTCGCCGCGTAAAAGCATCGCGAGCATTAGCCCACGGGGACTTTTTGGATCGAGTGCGAAGCGTTTCATCTCAACGACTCCACCACGAAGAAGAGGTCGTGTTTCGATGTCGGTGAAGCCACCTTGATCGATTTTAAAAACCGGATATTCGCCAAATGTCGGTGGGCTGACCGAATAACGCCAAGATTTCGAATCTAAATCTCTCTGCAAGTCGATTTGGCCGTTAGCATCGGGATAATAGGTCCAAAGTGTACCGATCGGCGTGCGTGGATCAGATGCTTTGAACACGAGGATGAAGCTTGAGCCTTCGTTCAGATGAATTCCTTGAGCGCGCATCGGCTCGAGTTTCGCAGACAGTTCCTCGGCGTCGGCGTGAACGTAACGCGCCAACAATTGATCAAAGAACCAATTATTGGCGATGCCGAGAAGTGTGTGCGCCAGCTCTTGATTCGCTGTCGTCGACCCATCGAGGGCGCCCGCAGGCCGAATGATCGCGAAAACGTAAGACTCTTCACCGCCTCTAAAGTTTTCGAACCGAACGCTCACAGACTGGCGCTCGTTTTCGTGAGCCGACGCAAACAATGGGCTCAAGAAAATGGCCTGAAATGCCAACAGAGTGAACGCGAATTTAAATCTCGAGATTGAGAGCATTTGGATGTCCTCCTTTCCTTAAGACCACTTCAAGACCCTGGCCAGCTGGATACCGTATGCGAAAACCGAGGGCGCCAGATCGTCTCGGATCGCAAAAAAGCCGATACTTTCAAGGTGAAATACGATCGTTTGAATCGCCGCATGTTTCTAAAAGGAAGTCTGGGAAGTTTCGCGATTCCGTTTCTTCCTTCGCTTCTCACGGCTTCTGAAGCGCGAGCGGCCGCGACCGTTCTACCTAAATACATTCACGTGAACTCACCATGGTGTCTTCCTCGAGCCCACACGTATCCTCTCTATCTCAATCCGAACCCGTCTTACCCGCAGGCACTGGGAACGAATCCCAATTCCGTCCCGTGGACAATTCGCGACGTGGATACCAAAACGCAGTCGCTACCGGCCATCGTCGCGTTTCAAGGTCGGCTCTCTTACGTCCTTGATGAGAAGTGGAATCCGTTCGCCTCGCGAATGAACCTCGTGACGAATGCGGCCGCCTATATGGCCGACAACAAATTCAACGCGAGCGTCTCTGCGTGCGCCTCATCTGACCAATTCGGCGGAGTTGGTTCGCCGAACGGGAATGGTCCCGCAAAAGGTTACTCCTACAGCGTCGATTATCTCCTCGAACAGGCGATGTATCGTTCGACTCGAAGCGCTCCAATTCAGACACTTCGCGTGAACCCAGGCCTTGATACGACCAACGAAACCTTCTCAGGATTTTGTTGGTCGACAGAAAACGGCGTCGAGAAGCGAATTCCAATGATTCGAACGGTTGCGAAACTCGCGTCGGCTCTCCAAGGCGCTTCGACTTCGCAGACGGGGAACGGTTCAACACAAACCTCGAATCGCCTCTCGCTGATTGATGCCGTTCTAGGTGACTACAACTCTCTCATGAATCACCGGAGAGTCTCCGCGGATGATCGGCAACGTCTCTCAAACGCCGTCGATCTTTGGCGCGATTTCGAGTTGAAATTAAAAGGTCAACAGAGCGCGATGTGCACGGCGCCAACTTTGAATGCCGGCGAAACCAATTGGCGCTTGATTCACCAAATGTCGATGGACGCTGTCGCCTACGCGCTCGCGTGCGGGCTGACGCGAAATGTGGCTTACGGTCTGATTCAAGCGGGTGATGCGAAGTATGACATGGAAGGAATGTCGGATTCGCGCGTTCCGGGAGCGGGTTCTCCGGCGATCACCGATCCGTTTTACTCAAAATACCTTCGCTGGCGCAGTGACCTGATGACCTACTTCCTTTCGAAGCTGGATTCTCTCAGTGACGAAAGCGGAAGCTCTCTGTTGACGTCGAGCTTGCTGACGTGGAGTCACTCAACAAGCAATGGAACCCACGGAATGCTGGGTCACACGCTGATCTCGGTTGGCACCGCAAATGGACAGCTCGAAACAGGACTTCACGTGGATGCAGGCTCGGCGCCGGTGAACCGCTTTCACCTGACGAACATGGTGGCGATGGGACTTTCTCTGAGCGATATCGAGAAGAATGGACGCGCCGGTTTCGGTGAGTTTTCGCCAAATACAATTCTCGCCGCCGGTGGTAACGCGATGGGCGAGCACGACTACAAAGAAGATGACCCAACGAAACGCGCTTACGATTATTCGAAGCGCTCTCACTTCCTCGTTGATTCCGAGAAGCGGAAGCCATTTTTCTATCTGAAAAAATAAGGTCAGTTTACTTCCTGGAAAGTCGGGGCCACTTTCATGCGCTCTCGCTCGATATTGCGAGTGCCGTAGAGGCTTTCCTGGAGTTTGACGTCTTGATCGTCGAGATCTTTTTCTGACTTAAACTTGTAGGCGACGCCGTGTTGCTCGGCCCACTGAATATGCTCCGCGGTCATTCGCTTGTCTTCGGCAGCATTCGATTGCTCGTTCATGCGATCTTGTTCTTCCGCGGAGACGAGCGGAACGACCTTATCACCGACATAAACGGCGCGACCTTCTTCGAAGTGAACTTCGCGAGTCTGTCGGCCATCGGGCGTTGCGTAATTATAGATCCAACGATCTTTGCCCTTCCAGCGCCGAGAGACGTTGGGGCCGCCGGCCTGTTCGATGACGTCGTCTTTCTCCATGCCTTCTTTAAGACGGCTGAACTCTTTGTAGCGCTTCGTCTGGCACCCTGGGACAGTCGCCAACGCCAACGTGAGAATTAGAAGGTGACGAACCATTCTGATGGCCCCCCGAAAAGTTGAATCAGAGTCTCATTCTAACGCGTCTCATCGGGCGTTCCTAGGCATTCTCATTTTGAGACTGAGGGGATCTGGTCTTGCTCTCTCGCTCGCACAGAGTTTCGATAAGGCATGGTTGAAACGCCAGAAGACCGATTAAAGCGTTATCGCAAGGCTTTGCTTGGCCGAAGAGCCCCGCTCGCGTGGGTCGATCTTGATTTGCTTGAGCAAAACGCACGCGACATCGCGAAGCGGCTCGGCGCCAAGCGTCTTCGGGTCGGCACAAAATCGATTCGATGCCGCTCAATTCTAGATCTTATCCTGAAATGGAATCCACTCAATGAAGGCTGCATGGTTTTATCGGCGGCCGAGGCAGTTTGGCTCTCATCGCTGGGCTATAAAAATCTGGTCGTCGGTTATCCATCGGTCAACGTCGATGAGATCAAAGATGTTCTTTCATCAGTGGCACGAGGAGCCACGATTA
>CAJYIL010000066.1 GCA_913774795.1 Pseudobdellovibrionaceae bacterium | reverse complement strand
GACCACTTCGAGGAGATCGCCGATTTGGCGGGGGTCGGTCACTTCCGAGACGAGAGGCATGCCGACTTGTTTTTTCACTTCGGCGACATACTTAAAGCCGGCCGGACCGACGCCCTGGAATGAGTCTGGCGACGTTCGCATTTTGTAAACGCCACCGCGAAGGAACGTGGCGCCCGCAGCTTTAACGCCTTCAGCGGTTTCGAGAAAGTGTTCACGCGATTCGATTGAGCAAGGACCAGCGATCAAAGTCAAACGGCCATCGCCGATTGAGTGATTGCCAACTTTCACAACATGAGCCCCAGAGTTTTTAAACAGTTGAGACATTCGAATTACCAACCTTACGTTTGCGCTTAGGCCGCTTTTATAGCACACCAAAGTCGCCTATGCCGATCGATCTCCCAGAGAACCTCCAAGAGTTCCTAACTAGCGGGTGCCTGTTTGCCTTGAACCAAACCGATCTTTGGATCGGGTGGGGTGGTTTCAAGAAAACGGAACACGCGCAAGACGCTTCGATCTTTGCTCCCGACTTTTACGTCACTGATGAAAAGCCGTGGCTTAGACCACGTCAGCATCAGATCGTTTCGAGGGAGTTTTTCACCCAACATCTTCTTGCGAAATTGGCCTCTGATGTCAAACCCAATCGCCAAGGATTTCAGTGGGTTGAACCTTCTAAAGAGAGCTTTGAGCAACAGGTTCACGCGATCCGCAAACACTTCGAGAGCGGCCGTCTCGCCAAGGCAGTTCCGGTCGTCCATGCGCAAGCCCGCGAGATCATGACGCAAGATCGACTTCTCGCAATTCTTGAACGGATTGCGCAAGCGCCGTCGAGTCTCATTCCCCAAGGGTTTTGGGATTTTTCGACCGGAGAAGGATTACTGGGAGCCACGCCCGAGCGCCTGTTCTCAGTTGATCATCAGGGCCGCCTCATCACCATGGCTCTTGCCGGAACACGGGCGAAGTTGTCAGCCGACGATGCACGACTTTTATTCGCAGACTCCAAAGAGCGCCACGAACACCAGCTGGTGATCGACGACATCCAGACGCGTCTCGCCTCATTTGGCCGCGTTCATGTCGGCGAAACGAATGTCGCCGAACTGCCGACGCTCCTCCATTTGAAGACGCCGATTTGGGTCGATGGCGTTTCGGCCGAATTTGAAACACTCGCGCGAGAGCTTCATCCCACGCCCGCCCTTGGAGTCTCGCCGCGAAGTTTTGGCCTCGCGAATATGCGGGAGTGGGACGAGACACAGACGCGCGGTCGCTACGGCGCTCCTTTCGGGCTCGTGTTGGGCGGCTCCGAACGATTTCAGGATTGCCTCGTCGCGATTCGAAATATTCAATGGTCGAATGGCCAAGCTCCGACACTGGGTTCGGGCTGCGGCTTCGTGCATGAGAGCGTGATCGATCGAGAGTGGAATGAACTTCAACTCAAGCGCGACTCCGTCAAGAAAGTTTTGGGCGTATGAATCTCTCGTGGTCTCGCAAGCTTCTCGAACAACTCGCGCAAGAGGGTGTCGAGGATTTCGTTTTTTGTGCGGGCGCCCGTAACTCGCCGCTCGTGGTCACTCTCGATCGCGCTCGCGGAGTTCGCGCATACTCGTTTTTTGAAGAGCGTTCGGCCGCGTTCTTCGCGCTCGGGCTCTCTCGCGCTAAAGCGAGGCCCGTTGCGATCGTCACGACTTCGGGAACGGCCGTGGCCGAACTTTTGCCGGCGACGATCGAAGCGTTTCATACCGGTGTTCCACTCGTACTTTTGACCGCCGATCGCCCGCGTCGTTTGCGGGGAACGGGAGCTCCTCAGGCCATCGATCAGGTCGGTCTTTTTTCGAAGTTTGCTGAGAGCGAATTTGACCTTGAGAACGGAGACCTGCCCAACCTAGCAAATTGGCAAAAGCGCTCTCCGATTCACATCAATGTCTGTTTCGACGAACCGTTGATCGATGAAAAACACGAGCCTTTTTCGATTGAGGTCGCGAAAGTCGAAGCGTTCACCGGCGCCTCTCGAGCGCCGCAAACAGCGTCGCCACAAAAGGCTGCGTCCACTCTCGTTTCGTTTCTCGGCGATGTTTCGGCAGATCGCTTGATGGTTCTCGTCGGAACACTCGAAACGCCTCAAGAGCGTGAAGCCGTGGCCGCGTTCGTCAAAACACTTGGTGCGCCGGCTTACTTCGAGGCGACATCGGGTCTGCGTGAAAATCCATCGCTCGCTCATCTCGCGCTTCGCTCGGGCGATAAAATGCTCCCGCTTGCGCTGAGACGCTTCGGAGTTAAGAAAGTCCTGCGTCTAGGCGGAGTGCCGACGGCTCGAGTGTGGCGCGATCTAGAAGATCCGAAAGTGGCGGTCGAAACGCTCTCGATC
>CAJYIL010000065.1 GCA_913774795.1 Pseudobdellovibrionaceae bacterium | reverse complement strand
AACAATCTCGTCCAAGAAATGGCGCCTCTCGATAAAGGCTTTCACGATCGCCTGCAGCGAGGTCTTCAACTCTGGATCGACGGGATGGCCACCGAATTGGCTCGTGCCAAGCGCGCAGGCTTGATTCGCTCCGAGGTCAACACACGCCAAGCCGCTCATTTCGTCGTGATGGCTCACGAAGGCTTCTACGGAATGCTGAAGGCCATCGAAGATCCCAAAGCCTTCGACGCTCTCTATTCCTCGATGAAGCTCTACTTCAGGTCAATTGCGTCCTAGGCTAAAACTTCTCATTGAGATCGATGCGTTTTGCATCTCTTCGTACTCAGTCTTTAGCTCGTCTTTTGAATCGCTTGCCCCGAGAGTGTAAAGCAGAGGTAAGAAGTGATCTGGCGTTGGCGAAGCGAGGCGACCGAGCGAACTCGTGAGACCCTCTTTCAAGATCGCAGCGACGTTGCGCTTGGAGATTTTCTCTGCGATCCATTGGTCGAACTCCAGCGCCCAGTCGTGAGGCTTCGCTTTTTCATCCCATTGAATCTGCCTCAAGTTATGAACGAGATTTCCGCTACTCAAAATGAGAACTCCTTGGCTCCGCAAAGCCTTCAGTTGCTCTCCTAACTTGACGTGTTCAGCAGGCGAATCGGTCATCGAGACCGACAACTGTAAGACCGGAATTGCTGCCTGCGGAAAGAGATGTCGAAGCACGGACCAAGTCCCGTGATCGAGACCCCACTCTGTTTCGTCGAAATCGACTTTCGGAATTGTCGTTTGAATCAGATCTGCAATCTCGAGAGAGCCCGGGGCGGGATAACGAACATCGAACAAGGCCTTCGGGAAACCGCCGAAGTCATGAATCGTCTTTGGATGCTCCATGCGCGTGACAAAAGTCCCGCGGGTTAGCCAATGCGCAGATACGACAAGAATGGCTCGCGGAGGCGCTTGCATGAGCTCTTGGCCCAGCTTTGAAAGAGTCTGAGTGTACGTCGTGTCGGCGATGGCGTTCATCGGAGAGCCGTGGCCGATGAATAAAACAGGCTGTCTCATGAGAAGAGTTTAGCCTAGCTGAAACCTGAAAAAATAGACGGTCGCCTGCGGATACACTCTGCAGGCGACGGGATAATCACTTCTTTTTTGCGGTTTTTTTAGATTGCTTGAAGGCCTTCGCCGTCGGAGCACCCTTTTGGCCCTTTTTGCGAACAGGACGACCACCGTGTTTTGCACGCTCTTGCGCCTTGTGGATGTTCGCGTACAAGCCTGGCTTCTTTTTGGAAGACGACTTTTTAGAAGACGACTTTTTTGCGGTTTTTTTCTTCGACGCCGATTTCTTGGTTGTCTTCTTGCGAGATGTTTTCTTTTTTGCTTTGGCCATAGGCCCTCCTCTTCACATGAAGATGAAGGACGCACGTCGCTCGGTCAAAATGCGAGCGCGAATGTGTCGAGGATATCACGCCTTCTTCTGGAAAAAGATCGTCCCGTCTTTGAAGTGCTGTTCAAATTCTGTTGAAAGACCCATCAGACTCTCGGCGGCACCCAAGATCAAGTAAGCGCCTGGGTTCATCGTCTTCGCGATCCGCGCAACGATTTCTCTCTTTGATTCGTCTTTTTGATAAATCAGAACGTTTCGGCAGAGCACGAGATCAAAGCTCCCGAGAGAATGAAACGACTCAAGAAGGTTTTGTTTTTTGATCTGAACCGAGGACCGAAGATCAGGAACGATCGTATGCCCACCGTCTGACGAAGCTGTAAAGTAACGGCTGAGATAACCAGCTGGCAATCCGCGACCCGTCTCGAGCTCCGAATATTTAGCTGCTTT
>CAJYIL010000064.1 GCA_913774795.1 Pseudobdellovibrionaceae bacterium | reverse complement strand
CATGAATCTCAGCAACCCCTCCCAGGCCGTTTTGTACGACCGGGAAAATCACCGAGTTTCTCGAAGCACTCCAAACGACTGACCATCCACTACACGTGATCGACGGCGACGGCCATGTGAGTTGCGTTTCCGTGGCGGTCGTCATGTTGTACTTAAAGATTCGCCCTTCGCCGCAGTAATAGATGAACGTATCCGCGCCTTTCACGACTCTCGTGTAGCCACCAAAACCTCTCGGCAAATAGATCGTGGCTTCAACGAGCCCGCCCGGATGCGTTGGTTTGAGCCAGCTTGTGCCCGGTTGATGGATCAGCCATGTTGAGTTCGATGGGTCCCATTCGATGTTCGTCATCGACGAAAAATTGGGAGGGATTCGGAGCGAGGTCGCATTCGTTCCGGCGCTGGCTAAGTAGAGCTCCGAGAAGTCTCCGGCAGAGGGCCCGGTTCGACCCGCCAGAGGGCCTTGAGTTCCGTCGCTCACTTGATAGGTTTTCAGCATCGCATTGATGTGCTGAGTTCCATCCCACCAATCGAAATGCGAGATCGTACTCGTTCCGTTAAAACCGTAAGGCGAAGCCACGTAGCTCGGGCTGAGGTCGATTTGTGACCCCGGAAGTCCATCGGCAGACGTGTAGCTCGTCGCGCCGCCGCCGACAAAATCAGTCCATCGCCCGGTCGCCCGGTTAAGTTTCGAGAGCCTGCCCGCGCGCGGGAAGAGAATGCCGTTATCATTTTTGTCGACGACCATCGAATAGACGCCGCCCCAATATTTAACTGAAACGGGCTGTGACACCGCTGATGAAGTCGTGTCGGGCAATTTGTCCGAACCCGTACCAGCGAGAAGGGAGATGGTTCCCCCGGGCGTGAACTCACGAATCTTGTACTCATTCTGATCGGAAAAAACGATTCGCCCATCGTTCGTTTGATCCATAAAGTAAATGTCGGAGATGCGAGCCGAGGGACTTCTGCCTCCATCGCCGAAGCTGAGCGCCTGACCAAACAAGGTCAGCATCTTTCCGTCGGAATCGATGGTGCGAATCAGATTTCGGTCGACGATGTAGACGATTCCCTGCGCGCTCACAAACGCATCGTAGATATCGACATCACAGGCGGTCGCGAGAGTTCCGTCCGGGCATGATCCTTTATCACCCGTTCCGACAACCCGATCCCACGCGTTTAGAGAGGAGTTGTATTTATAAAGCCCGTTTCGTTGGAATCGGTCGAGCGCATACATTTCGCCGAGCCTTGAAGTGATCGTCGGATCAGTGTCCCAGTAGGCATTGTATGGGATATGCGGAGTCATCGTGGCGAACGTCGTCGGGTTGTAACGGACGCTGTAAACGTTCTGCCCGCCTGGCGTCGGAATAATCGAGACCGATCTCACGTAGGTCAGATTTGAATTCGTCGGATCAAACGCAAAACCATAGCCACGAATAATCTCGGGACCCGGATCGAACGAGGCGCTTTCGAGAGAGCCCGTACCGGTCGGCGTCTTCCAGTGAATTTTTTGATCCATCGCCGAATAAATTTCGACGTGGCTTCCGTTGCGGACGCGCCACGACCCGAGACCGCTGGTGAAAATGAGGTTGCCGTTCGGAAGAGGTAAAAGCGTGAGTGCGGCGTCGCCACCCGCTGCCGGTGTGATTGAATAATCAGTTGCGAGGGTAGAATCAGCAACGGTCGAGCCGCCTCCGATGAATCGCGAGACAACTTCGGTTTTCAGATCGAGCCGCAAAATTTGGTCGTAATCATAAATCAAAAGACCGTCGCTGTAATCGAGCGCGATTTTCCGAGGTCGATTCCTTAAAGTCGCCGAGGCGATCGGGCCCACGGTCGTGACCCCAGTCACCGGAATGTACTGCCGATACCGACCATCGGTCGAATCGATTCTCATGAGTCCGCGTCGATCCACGATGTACACGACGCCGTCGTCAGTCACGGCGAGACACCCGGCGTTCGTGCCTGTCCCGCTCAAATCCGACAGCTTCGGAAAAATGACCGCAGCCGAGGCGCTACTGTTTAGGCCGGGATCGGTGTTGCCGGCGAGGACTCGAAAAGGAGCGGCGTTGTTAGGAACAGCCGAGACCGACGACTCAAGCCCGGAGTCATCGGTCGCGCTGATGCGCACTTTCAGATATGTCGAAACTGGTGAACCGTTTGTCCAGACGTAACAGCCCGTGAATCGCGAGTCGATCGAACAACCTGCCTGAGCGGAATTCGAAATCTGACTGACGATCGGCGTGAAATTGATTTCATCGGTCGTGAATGAGAGTGAGATGGCATTTGAAGGCAGCACATGGTCATCGCTCGCGTTCCACTTGATGACGACTGTTTGTCCCGCAGGCACTGTCAGATCAGTGTCGCCCGGCGGATCAGCGGGGGAATCACTCGCCGTCGCTTGCGCATTGATGATGACGGGCGGCTGGCCCTGGATGAATCGAATTGTTCCTTTGTCGGTGCCGTAGGTGCCATTGCCCATTGAGCTCAAATAGGAGATCGCACCTGATTCTGCTTTTGCCCACGCGTAGACATAATAATCGGCCGTGGCGAAGCCAACGTTGAATATAAATCCACTGAAAGAAACCGATGGGCTTGGCGTCTGCCCAGGCGACGGGTTGTTAACGGCATACCAACAAGAGTCTTCGCCTGTCGGCGTTGCCACCGCAACCGGCGAGAGTCGTGACTTCAAACAAAAATGCGTCACCTTCAGTGTGGCATGAGTCAGATTGAGCGAAATCGGTATTCGTGACTTTGACGTGGGAGTTGTTCCGTTGTTGAGCGTGATTGAATTGACGACAGGTAAAACCGTGTTGAGATGAAGAGTGTAACTCGCGGTCGGAGTCGTCTCTCTCTGCCAAACACCGACGAAGTTTTTTCCGATGACGCAAACGGTGAAGTCATCGTCGATCGTCGACGGGTCAGGGGTGAAGGTGAACGGGAGCAAGGCGGAGGAGGTCGGCGCCGATAGGAGCGCCGTCGCGACTCCGGCGCTCGTACACGTTCCGGAATTGATCACCACGGCTTTGTACTCGCTGATGCCCCACCCGCCGATCGGGACCGAGCGAGTCCTCAGGTCATTTGAAATTTGGGGAACGAGATCGGCTGAGTCGACCGTCGCGAACACTTGTGAGCCCACTTGCCAAAATGCGAGAGTGGGCTGAAACGCGCCCGCGAACTGAGAGAAAAGCCAACCCAAAGCGATCAGGCTCTTGCAAAAAAACCGCGCGCTCATCTGAAGTCCGTGACCTGCGCAGCGAACACGAAATTATTGGCGCGCAAGAATGAGTAAACGGATGGTTGGCCCGTCGACGGATTGGTGACGCCACCCGGGAACTTAAAGGCGGTGACGGTCGTTCCGCCGCTCGCGCCGTAGACCGCATCGGTGCCCGTAAACGTCGGGCTACAGCCTGCCGGCAGCGTGAGAATGAGCGAGTAAGATCCGCCCTCGAGCAGGCTATACAAATTGACAGTCGTGGGACAGGTCGTGAAGGTCACGAACTGTGTATTGCCCGACCCAAAGTCAATGGCTTGGTTAACGGGGTCGGTCAACGGCGGACCCATGCTCGGCCGGATCTGCCCGGCGACATCGAGTTTGGCTTTCGGTTGCGCTGTTCCGATCCCGACTTCGCCCGTGGTCGCGACGCGCATACGCTCCGCGCCCGCGACTTTCATAACCAGAGACTGTGACGTGATCAGGTTGTTCCCAAAGGTATCTTGCGAAAACCTCCACGTGGGCCCACTGCTGTTGTAGCCCGAGTAAATATCAAGAGCGTTGTAGAAGATCGGATCTCCGAGCCGCCCGATCACGAAGCTGGTGTCTGCAACCGGGCTGTATACGCGACCCGATCCATACACGTCGAGATTGGTGACCGGCGATGTCGTGCCGATACCGACATTTCCGCCGGCCGCGATGTACATCTTGGGCGAGGTGAACTCGTTGTTTGTCCAGAATTCGAGCGTACGCGCCCCAGCTGCGATGGTGCCAGATCCCGAGGTAATCGCCGAATGAGAATTGCCGGCGCCAAGGAATAATCCGCCGTAACCGCGGGGTAAAGATTTGTCGATCGATGGATTCGAGGAGAGAATGTAACGGTCGTCGTTCGCATTGTACGAATGATGAACCGAGCCGTCGTTCGTGATCTCAACGCTATTATTAGAGTAGCTGTTCGTGAACTTCGCAGACGTTCCGTTGGTCGCGCGAAGAACTTCAAGCTGAGATGACCCACCTGAGGTGCCGATACCCAGACGACCTTGCGAAAAGGCCGCGTTACCGGAGTTATCGACCGTCAAGAGATTCACGCCATTCGATTGGAATTGAAACCCGCCGTCCGCGCCTGTCCCGTCAGCATCTGAATTATACGTGAGTTGGGACGTCGACGTTTGCCCCCCACCCGCTCCTCCGGATGTCGCGACATTGACGCCGTTGACTTTGACGGCCGTCGCGTTGACTGCTCCGACGACGTCGAGTTTGTAAGCCGGCGCGGTCGTGCCGATACCGACCTGACCGTTTGGGGTCAGGGTGAACATATCTTGAGAAGCTCCGTTGGGTCCGAAAAAATGGAGGCTGTCGTCACCCGCTCGCAACCCGAAATTCCAAATATCTGTCAGCCCAGTCTGAAAGTGGACTTGCGCGTAGCCCGTTGCCTGTTCGGCACGACTTAAAGCGAAAGCCCCTTCGTTAAATGCGCCGGTCGTCGTGGAGCGAACGGCCGACGACACAAAACCTGAACCGCTCACTTCTAACTTGTCGTGCGGGTTCGTAGTTCCGACTCCGACACGGCCGTTTCCTTGAACTCGAAAGATCGAGAGCCCTGGTGCGACCTGGTCAGCCCCGACCTCGATCTCCAATAATCCGTTATTACTCGATGTTCCGGCACCTTTAATGAGAACACCGTTGGCGTAGGCGCCCGCGCTCGCATTATAGAACCCAGCCACGTACCCCATGGCGTTGCCTGACCAGTCAAACGAGCTCGGGCCCAGGCCGGTACCCGTCACATCGCCGATGTTGAGTGAGTTATTCGAAAGTAAAAAAGCAGGCGCGGTCGTACCCACGCCGACTCCACCACCCGCCGTCGCAAGCAAGACATTGCCCGGAGTCGTCGACGACGAAGTCCCATCGATCCGAATACTTTGCGCAGGCGACGTCGAACCGTACAGTTGAGGAATCACGGCATTAGTCGTGGCGGTGATGCGACCGCCAGATGTGATGCTGCCTCCAACGTTGAGGGCGCCCGACACGCCGACACCGCCATTGACGATCAACGCGCCCGTCGACGGTGAAGTTGAAACCGTTGATTGATTGATGACCACCGAATTTCCCGCTGCCGGCGTCATCGTGATCGAACCGCTCGAGTTATTGATGGTCGAAACGTTCGAGTAATTTCCAGCGGCCGTCTGAGTTCCGATCACAAAACGAGTTGTACCGATCGTAAACCAAAGACCTGTCCCGTCGTACTCCAAAGCACCGTCTTCGGGCGCGGTGAGAAGAACGCCCGAACCTGAGCTGGTCAGTTTCAGAGGCGCCCCACCGACCCCAGCCGCTCCGGCCTTTAGATGAAGACCTGCGCTGGGTGATAAGACGCCGACGCCGAGTGAGCCCGAAAAATAAGAAGGAGCCGCGGTGTTGGAATAAATCGAGTAAGCGGTGTTGGTCGAGCCGCCCGCGGCGGTGACTTGATCGATATAGAGACCGTAGGCTGCGTGAGGGCTCGACGCATCGGCACCCGAGGCTTGCACCTTCGAGATCGAAATGCCTTTGGCGATACGGATCACTCCGCTTCCCGGATTCTCGACGGTCGCGATCTGTGCTGTCGCATTATTGACGATGCCCGAGCCGGTCGTCGTGTTCGCGACGTAAGCGCCGTTTCCGATCAAATGATTGGCGGCCCCGTTCCAATTGGTCGACGCACTTGATCCGTCTTGGTTGATTTTCAGACCCGCGTAAACCTCACCCGCGGCGCCCTGAATTTGCGACGTCGTGTAGTTGGCAGCGCTCGCAGAGTCATCCCCGATAAAGGCGCCGGAATAAGCCCCGCGGATCGAGTTTGTGCTCCCCCCGGTGACGACGGTTTCGTGAGCGGCCGCGTAACTTTCGGTTGCGGGTGAAATAGACTCATTCAACGACGTGAACTTCGCGACGGGCTCTGTCGTGCCGATACCGACTTTTCCGTCGTTCTTGAAAGACATGCGCGCCTGGGTCGAAGTTCCATTCCACGTGCTCACATCCAAACGGTTATTGTTCGGCGGAAGACGGAGTGCCCAGTTCACGTTCGAGTCAGAGGCGGCTCCCGCCGGATCGAGTCCGATGTAGGCCTGATTCGTATTCGACGGCCGAGTGACCGCGATGGAAGCGTCACCCGCGGCGCTCGAAACGGCCAGCGTATCGGCGGTGGCTGTCGTGCCGATACCGACTTTACCCGCCGTGTAGTAGATATCCGATCCCGAGACCGACCACGGAGATGCGGCTGGCGGCGCCGACCACGACAAAACTCCCGCCCCAGGGGTCACCAACATTTGGCCCG